>NZ_JBIISY010000443.1:0-2556 GCF_044340795.1 Tardiphaga sp. | reverse complement strand
ACCCACCCACCTTCTTAGCTAATGATCTTTTTACAGAAACAAAGTGAACAAAATATGGATGCGATATGTAGTAATCGTAGGAAAAACTGGGGCGAGCTACAACTTGAGATATAACATCTATGTCCTCACCACATATGACTTCGTCAGTATATATAATATCGTGACCTGACAGTGATTCTTTCAGAACCCTATACACAGCCTCCGGCTCTAGGGCATCATCATGGTCGAGAAAGGCGACATATTTTCCTCGCGCATGTCGAATGCCATCATTCACAGCCGCAGACACACCGCCATTCTTCTCTCTTCTTATCACCTTAATCCTGGAATCAACAGCACAAAACTCAGTCAACACTTGTTGCACCAGAGGTTCTGTGGAGGCATCATCTACACACAGCAGCTCCCACCTGCTACAGAACTGTGAAATTACGCTGTTTATTGCCCGTCTGAGCCAATCAACGGGCGTATTGTAGACGGGCATTACAATGGACAATAAACTTCCAGCTGTTTCACGATCCATTGAATCGCAAAGCTCTTCTAGCTCATGGCTGGCCAAGCCGTCCCACCGCTTGAGCCATATGGCTACATGATCGTCTGCAGAAGGCTGGTACGGCGAGTTTACCAAGGTCCGTTTGCTGCGCGCCAACCTAGCCACCACCGCGCCGGCCTCCGCTCGGTAGTCAGAGCTGAGCGCGATCCTAAACCCAGCATGAGTGTTGCTAAAGCCGGCGGCCACCACGTCTGGCCGCGGCAACGATGTCCTGCCCTCCCCGACAACCAAGCCGTTTTGGAGAAATTCCAACTCGGCCGGACCTTCGGGCCCATCGGGGTCCACACACCAGCCGAAAATCGAATTCGCGACGAGACCGTCGATGCACCCGACGATATCCGGCGCATCTCGGACTGACGCGCCGTGCTCACCCATTCTAAGAAGCTCCCGCCCAGCTTCCGAATTGCCGTCAAGCTCGAAGCTCCGACGGAAGAAAGCCGCAGCTCGTTCATTGTGGCCGGAAAATTTTGCGAGATAAGCGCGCCTCAGCCAAGCATTGGACGAGCGCGGCTTGAGCTTGCAGCCTCTTTCATAGGCTGCCTCCGCCTCGTCGTAGCGGCCGGTGTCCTTCAGCGCATTTCCCAAGCGCACCCAACTGTGACCATCATGAGGGCGCACAGCGAGATGCCTGCGAAGCGCATCTATAGCTTCCAGAGGACGCCCCGCCCTCAAAGCAGCCACCCCCTCGTCACGATGAACGGTATTGTTGGACTTCCTGAGCCTCTCCAGCGCCTTGGCCCACCCGCCAGCGATTTTGTAACTCAACACCTGTCTACGGGTCCCTGTCATTGCTCATCCCTTTTAGATGCCTTGCGGCATGAGACAACTGCTGCAGATACGGTTGAACGGAAATCCCGCGCTCGTTAATATGCCTTCTCGGGAGCCACTCAATGTTCAACGCGTTTCGATCGCTTTCTGCAGCACAGCAGAAAATATGGAAAGATCAGGGTTATCTGCATCTCAAGAAGGCCATAAGCCCGACGGAGATGGCGGCCGTAAGAAAGGCTGTTGATTGGCAGTGGGCGAACCCCATGGGCAACCCACACCAAGTAGATGTCATCACTGGACCGCACGCGGGTCGCTGCTTTTCGATGAATGAGGCCCCGCCGTCAGTGAGATCCGAAGCCTACAAGCTGAACAATCTATTCCTTTACAGCGAACAAATCCGCAATGTTGCGCTGTCAAGGAGACTTAAGCCTGTCCTAGCTGAGCTGCTCAATGGCGAACCCATGATATGCAACTCTCTCAATTTCGAACGGGGCAGCCAACAGGATGCACACATAGACAGCTGGTACATGCCCCCTCCGAAAGACGAAGGCATGGTGGCGGCAAGCATCACCTTAGATCCAGTTGACGACCAAAATGGCCCGATCTTCTTCTACCCGGGAAGCCATCAAATTCCACCATACCGTTTTTCGGATGGACGACTGAACGCGATCGAAGCAGAGATGGCAGCCTGCCACGATTACATTCGAGGAGAAATCGAAAAGCGAAATCTCGAAGTTACGCTTTACAAGGGGCAGCCGGGAGATGTTCTAATCTGGCACGGTCAACTAATCCACGGCGGATCGCCGATCAAAGACTTCGCCCGAACCCGTAATAGCTTGGTCGTTCATTACTGGCGAGCTGAGGACGTTTCACAGAGCGCCTTGTTTCGTGGTAAAGGAGGCAGCGCTTACCTCGGTCACACTTTGCGTGGCGAGCTAACGCCGCTGTCGATCAAATAGAAAACTAGCCCTGAGCCGCGAAATTTAACGAGCTGCCCATGCAATAAATTTGCCGGATGGGCACTCATCAATAAGGATGCAATCCCGATTGCCGCCGAGCCCTTGACGATATTTCAGGCTGAATCGCGACCTATAGTTTAATTCTAAGTATGCTTTTTGATCACCCGCGCGTCACTCCACCGTGACGGACTTGGCCAGATTGCGGGGCTGATCGACGTCCGTGCCTTTCTGAACGGCCGTGTAGTAGGCCAGAAGCTGCATCGGCACGGCGTAAACCAAGGG
>NZ_JBIISY010000223.1:0-9525 GCF_044340795.1 Tardiphaga sp. | reverse complement strand
GCATCCGATCTGTGGTCGCGGCTTTCTACTCCGTAAGAGTTTTAGGTCGGGGGAGCAGGACTTCTCCGCCTCCGTACAGCGCGTAACCTACCCGACGTTGGTCCGGTCGCCCCAGTCAGTCGATGACTTTCCACCGCTTCCGGACTTCCTGTTGAATTCTGGCTTGGACTGGATCGGCGGCAGAAAATCACCTTTTAGCCCGTCGTCGCATCGCCGATGCTTCACCGAAGCTTCGGGATATCACCAATCCGTCGAAGATGTTGCACCACTACCGTATTCCTTATTGTACTTCCGCTCAAACTTCTCACCGCACTGGTCACATTCAACGGTGTCAGTAACTCGGTAAAACTCAGCAACCCACGTATCGTGCTGATACTGCGGGGTGCCGTCCTTGGCAGAATGAGAAACTACCCTTACGGTTTGACGCGGAACGGCCGTAATGAGCTGCTCGTCTCGATCTACAAGCACCATGCTGAACGGTGCGGAACACGACGGGCACGTCGCGTACCGTGATTTCTTCTTCATCGAGAGGACGTAGACCACGGTCGCGCTGAATATCGCTAGGATGGCCGCAAGCGGGACCGAAAGGTTCGGGTCAGTGACAAAGCGCATCACTACAATCCCTCCCAGGATGAAGACGAAGCAGAAAGCCAACAGGCTGCCGATGACGCTCCAAAAACGGGCCTTAAACTGCCCCCAGCGCTGCGCCTTACTCAATTCCTCAGTCATATCGTCCCCCAAGTGGAGCCACAGATGGATCTGGCTCTAATCCACGCGGCGCATATGTGAAGGGATATCTGAGATTTTTGTCTGTTTAAAGCGGTAGGCATATAACAGACAGGCCGATCATCTGACCGGATGGATTTCCGTCAGATTTTCGCAACGAATCTGCGCCGCCTGAGACAGGAGAAGGGCTTGTCTCAGGAAGAGTTGGCGCATGAGGCAGGGGTGAATCGGACCTATATGAGCAAGCTTGAGCAGGGGCAGACCTGGGTCGGCTTGGAGATCCTGGTGAAGCTTGGGGCTGTGCTCGGAACGGAGCCGGCCGACTTTTTGCAGAAGCCAGCTAAGCGAGCTCGGGCAACTAAGACTAAGGAATAAGCCCAGAGGGCACGGCAGGCGGCCACCGAAAGCAGCCGCCCTGCCGCGTTCACTTCTTTCCAGAAGGCATCTGACGGAGCTTGCTCGCAGCTGCGAAGTGATCGTCCAGCTCGCCGGCCCGAATGGCCGAAATCAGGGTATCGATAACCGCCGGAAGCTTGTCCTTGGACGGGACGACGATCCCGGTCTTGCCCTTTTCGAACTCGATCGGCTTAGAGCCGAACTTGATGGACATTAGAAGCTGACCGGATGCATCGGTCTTCCACCAGGGCCGGACCCTCTGGCGGCGGACGACGGCCTGCCTGGTGCCATCGACTTCGGCTGTACGCTGGACGGTCCGGACATATCCGGGGTCTTCGAGCAGTCGCTTCTGCTCTTCCAGCTTCTCGATAAACTTGACCCGGCGCACGAAAGCCGGATCGGTCGAAACCTTAGACATTGCGGTGAATGAGAGGGACTTAAGAACAGCCATTTGAGGTTCTCCGTGTTGGATAAACCTCGCCTGATTTATACAGCTTCCGGCGCTTGTAACTGGCTATCTATGAGAATGATGAGCTTTTCGTTTGATAGCAGAGCGACCATGTGAGCGTATCGGGCGGTTGACCATAGCATGTTGAGCTCGTTTTTCCGATACTTCTAGGCCTGCGATGATTCGCTCTTGAGATTGCATGTATGACGGATCCTCAATCAAAGAACCGGGATATACTGTTTATCAGTAAAGCGACTCCCGGTAATGATGAGTTCGCACTCTGGCTTGCGCCAAAGCTAGAGGCGGAGGGATATGCCGTCTATGCCGACATCATTCGCCTTGATCCAGGATCGCGCTGGCGCAAGGAACTGACTACGACGCTTCATGTCCGTGCGGTAAAAATGCTACTTTGCTGCGAGGATGCGACACTTGCGGCGAACGGTGTACAAGAAGAAATCGCGATTGCCGAAGACCTAGCAAAAGCTCTCGGTGACCCGAATGTTATTATCCCACTTCGTCTGAAGGAATTCAAAAAACTGTTCGGAATCGCCGGACTCCAATACATCGACTTCGAGAACCGGTGGGCTGAAGGTCTCAGTAAACTTCTTAAATACCTTGATAAAGCGAGCGTGCCACGCGATACTTCAGCTGTCCGCATTAGCCAAAATTGGGAGCAGTATCGACGCCGAAATGCAATCCCGATCAAGCAAGAGCCAGAGCCATTAACATCAAACTGGCTGCGCATGATGGAGCTTCCGGATGTCATTCGCTACTTCGAGCCGACTGGTGCAGTTGACCAAGCAGCGATGTTTCGCGCCTGTGGTAGGTTCAAGTATCACGCCGAGCGTTATCTACGTGGGTTCTTCAGCTTTGCTGAGCCGCATGTAGTCAACGAAAGCTTCGAATCCGTCGCGGCGTTTGAAGTGGTACACGAGATTAATACCCTAGAGTTCTTGCGCAATGGATGGCCCGAGAAAGGCTTGCGCCCGCGCGAAGCGACAAATTTCGTTCAATCTATTTCCCGAAAGGCGTGGGAAGCTACTTGTCAGTCTCTCGGCCTTCTGAGTTTTGCCTACTCTAAGAACCCCGGCTTTCATGTTTCTAAGGATCAAGTACGAATCGGCCAACGCATCCCATGGGGCACGCAAGGTGAGAAGCGCTCATCGATGCTACGCAACAGAGCTAAGGGCCACGTTTGGCACTATGGTGTAACGGCGCTGCCGGCTTTCTGGCCATTTCCACATTTTAAGCTCAAAGCGCGCGTTCTTTTCAGCGAGATTGCTGCTGACGAAGCAGGCCTCGTGATCGAGGATAAGAAAAAGCAACATCGTCTTAGACGTAGCGTCTGCAAGGGGTGGCGTAACAAGCAATGGCACGGGAGATTGCGTGCGTTTTTAGAGCTCCTGTGCGGCGAGTCGTCAGCGATCATTCTGCGCGTAGGAGAGGCGCAGTGTATTCGCGTTGAGAGCTTGCCAGTGTTCTTTACGTCGCCGGTCACCACTGAACTTCCAGACGAGATTGATGATGGCGACGAGGAGACTGATGAATCGACGCTCACCGGTGTGGTGGGTGAACGCGGTGATGAGGCTGAAGAGGAGATCGCATGAATTTGCCTGAGGTTTCGCTTTCAGTCGTTCATATCGATGAGCCAATGCTCGCGTTTAATTTCGAGCAGAATACAGTGCATCCAAAGGATGGCTTGTTCCTTTACGGTCCGCATCTGAAGGCAAGGAACACGCGCGAAATTCGCATCGGCGCGATAGGCACATCCGCGGGCATTAAGCATTTTAAGACCTGGGCGCAGCGTCTCATCAGGCGCGTTGACGTGCCTCCACCTGGAAAGCGAGACAAAAAGAATCGCCTCCACTTGTCAGATTTTCCAGGAATTGAAGAAGCATTCGGCGTTACATTCGTTCCGGACGCAATAGTGATATACACCATTGATCTGAAAGATATCGATAGCGCCACCACTACGCTTAATCATCATGAAGCGGTGCGTTCTGCTGTTGACCTTTATGTAAATAAGATCAAGCAGCACGATGCCAATGAGGAGCAACGTATCGACGTCTGGGTTTTTGTGCTACCGGAGATTATATTTGACCGATGTAAGCCTAAGTCTCGGCGTTCCGGCATCGCACTTCATGTCGGTGAGTTTCACAAAAAACAAACCGAAAGATCGGAGATGCCTTTACTCGAGGGCGTCATCGACTTGTCGTCAGAAGAAATCTTTGACGATATTCCGGATTTTCACAGACAAGCAAAGGCCGCGCTTCTCAAGCTTAACTACACCTCGCAGCTCTTGCGTGAAACAACGTTGGCGCCTGACCAATTTGTGAACAAGGCAGGTTACCCAATCCGAGTGCTGCAAGATCCCGCGACCGTCGGATGGAATCTTGCGACCGGACTCTACTATAAGACGCAGCCCTTGCCGCCTTGGAAATTGGCAACGGCCCGGCCCGGCGTCGCCTATATTGGCCTCGTGTATAAAATGCTTCCGAATAATAAAGACAACCACGCCTGCTGTGCGGCTCAGATGTTTTTGGCTGAAGGTGACGGTGTGGTTTTTCGCGGTGCAAATGGCCCATGGCAAACGAGCAAATATGAGTTTCATCTAGGTGCGGCAGCTGCGACGAATCTCATCAAGAAGGTGCTGGTCACTTATGAAGATAAACATAGATCTCCTCCGAGAGAGTTGTTTATTCACGGCAAGACGACATTCAACGACGAAGAGTGGGACGCCTTCGCCAAGGCAGTTCCGTCGGTCACCAATCTCGTCGGCGTTCGTATTCGTACAACGGATGCCGAAACAAAACTCTTCCGGGATGGTGACTATCCCGTGCTGCGCGGGACGGCGCTGATACTCGACGAGAAAAATGCGTATCTTTGGACGAACGGCTATCTGCCGCAGCTTGACACCTATATCGGTCCGGAAACACCAAACCCGCTTTTAATCTCAGTACTACGGAGCACTGGCGATCCGCCGCCCATCATCGATGTACTACGCGACATTATGGGCCTCACCAAGATCAACTATAACGCTTGCAACTTCAACGACAGCCTTCCGGTTACCGTAAGATTTGCGGAGAAGGTTGGAGACGTGCTCGCGATGGGCAGCGCTAAGGGTGCGGAGAAGCAACCATTTAAATTCTATGTCTAGGGGGGGTGCGTCGTATGTACCATCTTATGGTCTCTGCCAATCCTGACGCATGGAACGGCGAGCCGTGGGAGATTGAACGCTCGCGTGTTCTCAGGGAATACACTGCCGAGCAACTGTCGCAACGATATGGCGGTCTTAATGAGGCTGACATACCTGCCCTAATGCGCTTCCCAGTTCTATTCGCGCAAGAAAATGCTAACGGTAGTGCAGCTCGTGTTGGCTGGATTACACGTATCCGTCACCGTGCGAACGAGGTCCGAGTGGAATACGTGCTTGATCCCGCGTTCCCGTCGATTGCACCTGAGCGCTTGTTGGAATTTCAGTGGGATCTCGACCTGACCGACTGGGAAATGAATCGAACGCATTGGGCTTTGAAGGACGTCGATCTGTTTCCAGTTCTCGTGGAAAAAGGGCTCATTCACCCCGGGACGCTAAATGCGCAACCGCCGGGAAGCCGAATTGCCGAGCAAGGCTTCGGTCAACGGATCGATATTCCAGCGCAGCCACGAGTTTTTCGCCTGCCTGCGGCGCCACCAGAAGCGGATCTGGTATCTGTCATGATGCCATTTTCTCCGGAGTTTGGTGTAGTGTTCGGCGCGATACAGAACGCCTGCATGCAAAGCGGACTACGATGCGTAAGAGCTGACAATATTTGGCAGGAGAGCGAGGTAATACAGGATATTTTCTCGCTGATCTTTCGTTCAAAAATCGTAGTTTGCGACTTTACACGGCAAAATCCCAACGTCTTTTATGAAACTGGTATTGCGCACACTCTTGGTAAGCACGTTGTTCCCATCGCGCAAAATGGCAATGACGCGCCGTTCGATTTGCGGCACCACCGCTACCTCACATACACAAATACACCTGAAGGGTTAGAGCTCTTAGCCCAAGCCCTTACGCCTCGGCTTCGAACGCTCCGCGACCTTGCATAGGCGGCCACCGTCAGTTCGAAGAGACAACTGATGATACTTGGTCCATTGTATCATCAGTCGGCATAAGCCATTGAGCACGTATGGCTTCTTTCTAGGCTGACGCAAGTCCGTTCAGACAGAAAAGATATTTTGGCAGCATACGGTCGCAAAATCCCGAGTGTGAGGATGTCAGTTCCCGGCGCAAAACGGAACGAAGCTGAAATCAAGGTCGTGCGCTTCTGGACCGATCAAATTCTCTATCGCCTCTAATAATAATTCCAGTAACTTAGCGCTACACGAGTGGCGCGCCGGGGGACGTAAAGCGAACCAAAATGCACGAAGAGGCATACGGTTCGCGCTGGTTTGCGCTAGTGCACCTGTGGTGAGCCGTAACGCCCTCAAGAGGCGTGCGGAGCTCACAACTCGCAGCATGCCTGCTGCTCAACCCTCCAAGTTGCAAGGTGCCTTCTCAAGGGCGCCTTATTTACCCCAAACAAGTGAAACCCCGCCGAGGGAAACTGGGCTTCCAGTCTGGGGATCTTTGAGCGCTTGGGGTCCACCCACGCAGGGGTAGACGCAGCTAATCGGGAAGGTTCAAAGCGAGCGCCCGCCGTCCGGGCATTGGGGGCTGAGGGAGACGGCGGGGCTCAGCCTGGGCGAAAGTCGACTTCGCCCATGAATCAAGATGATGATTCGTGCGCTGTTCCGTTGGACAGAAAAAAGCCCCGCCGAAACGGGGCTAGAGTTTGTGGCGGGCTATCTCGGGAGGAATTGGACAGCCGTGCGAGCAATCCCGACCTTACTGCACTGTTCCCTAGATGGCGCAGGCACCCGTCCAGCACTCAACCCCTTCGATGAGCCCAGTGTCTTGCCGGAAGCGCTCGCTAAAGCCCCATGGGCGGAGCGGAAGGGGTAAGGTCCGAAGGACGGGCTTTGATGACCGGTATGCCGGATCGGAGGAGTCACGGATATGTCGGGCGGCATCGGAGGCGGTGATATCTCCTCCACGGCTGATCACCTCCAGCCGGTCATTTAAATCGACGTAGAAGCCGGCCAACTTCATAAAGTCGAGAGCGACAGACTCTGCGTAAAAGCTCATTCTTCCGCCGCTCTCGTAACCAGCTTTCGCTCCTCGAGCAGTCTGGACGGCTTCACGTATTGAGCGCGGTAGGGGCTGGCCGTGTTGTCGCACTGCCAGCACGCCATCGGGCTCGATCTCATCCCAATCCTCGCACCACCAACGCCTGCAATGCGCGCACGTATAGTGGCAGCGGAACATGCGTTCCTCCGTTCAATAGGTTGGAGATGTCGTTTGATGTGGAAAGATGATGCGGGATTACATCGTATACCGCACCCTATTTTAGAAGGCGCCTAGCGGCACTGCGGTGCATCGACGAATTCTATTAACCGCGTAGGAACTCTCCCGATACATCCGCATTGAGCAGAAAATTCGGGAGGCTCCCATGCGGATGGAAAATGTTCTGAGTAGCTGGAATGGGCCGGACAGCCTCATTGTCGAAAACTTCGACAAGAATGTCCGCTTCAATATGGAGATGGCACTCGACAAGGCATGCCAGTCACTGCCACCAGCGCTCAACAATCATGACTTCCGCCGAATGATCGCGGTCAAGATTGCTGAGCAGGTCAAGGGCGGGCCTTGTTCGACGGAGACGATCAATCTCGCCGCAGCCAAGGCAGTCGAGGATCTCCGGCAGCAGCATTCTCGTTAGGCCGGTTGTCTTGCCAGATCGAGGGCTGCTCTTTCTTCGCCAGCGGCACCGAGGCCCTTTGAAGTTCTTCTGCCAGGGCCAAAACTTGTTTTCGTCGCTCTGGTTCGCTGATGTTCAGATAAGCGACAACGAGCTTCAGGGCCTCGTCATCTGACGCCCGGCCAAAATTCCACATTTCCCAACCCCTGCGCCCTCTATTGGCGCGTAGCGAGCCATCCGGGGCGTGCGCACGGTATCTCCGCGCGGGATGTTCGCAAGTGGAAATGCCCGTTCCACGCATGTCTCCCGGCTTTGTGACAATTCCGCACCTGCTTGTGGCAAACAATCCTGATTGACCGATAAGTCCGCGTGACTCACCTTGGCTGCAAGGCCGGTGAGCATGCCCCCTCCGGGCCCGACTATTTACTGCGGTGCATTGGTTCAACAACAGAAAGAAGGTGCATGGATGCAATCACACCTCCATCGATAAAAGAACGCCCAATCATTTTTAGCGCCGCCGAGGTGCGCGCGATATTGGAAGGCCGCAAAACGCAGACGCGGCGAATAGTCAAAAAGCAAATGTTCGGTGCTGAGTACAACGACTTCGCGCATTAAGACAGACCGGCGCATACATTAGAACGTATGCGCCAACAGGGGTACTTTGGATTCTCAGCTCGCAAGTATCCTCATGGTACGGGAAGTCCATGGGCAATAAAGTGCCCCTACGACCAGCCGGGTGACCGGCTGTGGGTGCGGGAAACGTGGGCTCAGAACCAAAATCAGTGCAGCGAAACATGTATAGATGACAGCTTGGTTTACCGGGCTGACGGTGAGTTTCGAGCACAGGATAACGGCACCGACCTGCCTTGGCGTGCGTCAATTTACATGCCCCGCTGGGCCAGTCGCATTTTGCTGGAAGTGGTGAGCGTGCGGGTGGAGCGGCTGCAGGATATTTCTGAGAAAGACGCGGAAGCAGAAGGCACTCCAAAACCCGAGCATTTCAGGCACTACCGCACTGCCTATGCCGACCTTTGGGAGGCCATCAGCGGCGCTAGAAGTTGGGGCGCCAATCCTTGGGTGTGGTGTGTGGAATTTCGGAGGGTTGGATAATGCCCGCCAACCACTGCAAGCCCCACAGCGTAGAATCTCGCGCCAAGATGAGCGCGGCGCATCGCGGCAAAGCGAACCTAGCCCGCCGTCGCCCCTCACAGGTCAATAGACGTCAGATGGCCAACTTGAGGTCTCGTGTTACCTTGTATTCCATGTACTTGCGGATCGCCCTGTTCGACAACAGGAGACGGCTGCGGACGCCCTGCCGGATCATCGACTCGACGTGGTACAGTAAGACCCCGCTGCACACCTCAGCGTCCTCGATCTCGCCGGTAAGCTCCAGATAATCCCACGCGATCTGGATGGCCTCCTCCATGAGGATGGCTAGGCTCGGGATCTGCGGCTGGTTCATCATGCAAGACCAAGTGGGACGAATGTTTCTCGTTCCCATCCGCGCCGCTACCTGGGCTTTTAAGTCACACCGCGAAGTTATTCAGAGGCGCCGGGAACCCCGGCGACCTTTACGCTTCTCTCCGTCGGGATTTCGCCACTGGGGATGAAGTGATGGCTGATAGAGCTTGTCCGAAATGCACGTCGTCACTGTTTCTGCAGCGGATCGAGCCGGGCATGAAGGGCTACGTCAACCGGGTATTCGAATGTCGCCAGTGCGGCACCGAGAAGACCTTTCCCGGCCGCGCTAGGCCGGGAGTATCATCGTGGCCGCACGACGAGGTCGCCTAGAGCCTATACGTAGGTGCCGTCGTTTCTTCGCTGGCCAGGCCGGAGGCTTTCCTCTTCCCGTTGCAGCATGTCGCGACGTTGGGCCTTCAGTGCGCGCACGCCTGCCAACTCTCCGCCGAGCTGACGTGCGGCCTTCTTTACTGAAGACGCCGAGCGGTTGAGGGCAGCAGCACACCGGGAGGCTGAAGCTCCTTGAGACATCAGCAGTCGCAGCTTCTGCAGGTCTTGCTCAGTCCACCGCCGAACAAGCGGCTTCATACCGCCAGCTCCTTGCGAACGGCAGCGGCAGAGTTGCCGACCTTATCGACGACCTTCTGCAGCTGATCTTTCGTTACGCCAAGCTGATGCGTCCAGTATTTGACCTCATGGGCCTCGTGCATGTTGATT
>NZ_JBIISY010000222.1:0-9532 GCF_044340795.1 Tardiphaga sp. | reverse complement strand
ACAGAAGATCACGTATGGCGATCATGGTCTGCCGTCCGCTCTTCGGCCGCTAGCCGTCAAATCCTGCCGGAATGAAGGCTGGCAGCTTGTCTTCGATGAAGCGTTTCACTTCCGGTGACTTGAACACCTTGATGAAAGCGGCGAGGCGCGGATCGTCCTTCCTGTCAGCGCGCGCGGTGAAGCGCAGGACCAGCCCGTCATCGATCGTTCGATCGATGATCAAGGCCGATTTCGGATCGCCGCCTGCGGGGATGAGATAGGTGATATTGACCAGCGCCAGCTTCACGTCATCCAGCGATCGATAGGTCTGGGCCGGATCGAGTTCGACGATCTTCAGGTTCTTCGGATTCTCGATGATGTCGAATTTCGACACGGCGAAGCCCTTGCCCGGCGCAAGCTTGATGAGACCGGCACGTTCCAGCAGGATCAGCCCGCGGGCGCCGTTCAGTGGTTCGTTCGGAATGGCAACGCTGTCGCCGGATTTGATGTCATTCAGGCTCTTGATCTTCTTCGAGAACAGGCCGACTGGCGCAATCACGCCGACCTTGTCGGCCTGGGCAAGCGTAAAGCCGCGCGTCTTGTTCTGGATCGCCAGATAGGTGCTGTGCTGGAAGAAGTTCGCATCGGCGTCGCCGTTTTGCACGGTTTCGTTGATCACGATCCAGTCGGTGATCTCGATCGTCTTGACGTCGATGCCTTTCTCCTTGGCGAGATTGGCAGCGAAGGACACAAGCTGCCCGACAGGGCCGGCGCTTGCGGCGATCCTGAGCGGCTGATCGGCGGCTGCGGCACTGCTCAAGGCCAGCCACACGGCGCCAGCCTGAATGAAGCGGGACAATAGATGCGTCATGTGAATTGATCTCCCCGTTTGATGGGGAAAGTGTAGCGACGCGCGTGCTGAAAGCGACGAGAGCGATTTCGTTTTTTGCGCACGGGCGAGAGGCCAAACGCAGTTTGTCTGCGTGTCGCCGCAGGCCGGATGTTTTTCTCGTAGAATAGCGTTCTCGCAGTCAGGTCCGGCAGAGACGTTTCTGGCGAACTCGCGCTGCTCGATGCGTTACTCCGGCCGGCCGTCGTCTGCGCTCCGCAGCAATGCCGTCACCGCGGCTTGACCAGCTCGGGCATCAATCCGCGCGCGCCGTCGAGAAACACCCGCACGGCGTCCCGCACGATGTCATCGAGCTGGTCAGGCGTCGGCGTCTCATAAACGAAACGGCGGATGGCCATATAGAAGATGCGGCCATGCAGGCCCCAGAACATCTCCACTTCGCGCTCCGACAACGGCACCTTGTCGCGCGTCGGCAGTTTCAGGTCATGGCGCAGCTCGCAGCAGGCCGGCTCGATGATCTGCTCACGCACGATCTGCAGATAGCGCTTGGTGATGTCGAACGACTTCATCCCCGAAAACACGAAGATGCGCACCCAGTTATATTCGAACACCTGCTGCACATATTCGAGATAGAACTGCGACAGACGCGCCTGCAGCGGCTGCTTGCGATCCTGAATCAGGCCGGCCCATGAAGGCGACCAGCGGCTGAGATAGATCTCTTCATAGACCCGCTCGATCAGCGCTTCCTTGCTCGGGAAGTGCCGATAGATGGCCGAATGGGTGATGCCCATGCGCTTGGCCAGCTCGCGCGTCTGCCCGCCAAATCCATGCTCGGCAAAGAACTTGATGGCCTCGTCGAGGATCAGACGCTCGCGCTCGGCGGCGCGCATGTTGCGGCGGGGCGGTTTTTCGGCGGTTTTGACGGGCTTTTTGACCATATGCACTTCGATTTGCTTGTGACTGAATATCGCAATCGCGAAAAGAGACCAAATGGTCATTTAACTTGACCGCCGGAACCGGGCGTGTTCTAGATTTCAGACCAAATGGTCACAAAACTCGGCGTCCGCGAGACGCCTCGGGGGATACGTTGAAGGCGAGGGCGTTCAACTATGTGAGGGCTTCCACGCTTGTGGAGGCACTGGAGGCATATGAGGCGGCCGGCGATGCGAGCTATATCGCGGGCGGCCAGAGCCTCGTGCCGTCGCTCGCCCTGCGTTTGCAGGCACCCGAAGTGCTGATCGATATCGCCCATATTCCCGATCTTCGCGGCATCGAACTCAAGGGCAACTGGCTTCGTATCGGCGCGTTGACACGCCATGCCGAGGTGCTAGCCGATCCGCTGATCCGCAAGCATGCGCCGCTTTATAGCGAAGCAGCGCCGCACGTCGCCCATCCCGCTATCCGCAACAAGGGCACGCTGGGCGGCAGCATTTCCCATGCCGATCCCGCCTCGGAATTTCCGGCAATGACGCTGGCGCTCGGCGCCGAGCTCGAAATCGCCAATCGCGACGGCACGCGCCGCGTGGCCGCCGACGAGTTCTTCGTCGATCTGTTCCAGACCGCGCTCGAGCCCGGCGAATTACTGGTCGCCATTCATGTGCCGGTGGTGCGGCCTTCGCATCGCTGGGCGTTCCACGAGCTCGCACGCCGCCGCGGTGATTTCGCGCTGGTTGGCTGCGGCATTCTCGCGGAAGTCGTCGAGGGGGCAGTCGAACAGATCCGGATCGTCTTCTTCTCGGTCGGCAATACGCCTGTGCGGGCCTGGAAGGCGGAAGACGCGCTGATGGGCCGGGTGCTCAATCAGGATGCCATCGCTGCGGCCCAGGATGCCGTGGTCCACGACATCGATCCGCCCGACGACGAGAATGTGCCGCCGGCCATGCGGCGTCATCTGGCGCGCGTTGTGCTCGGCCGGCTGCTCGGCGATATCGCGAGGCAGGCGCCATGAGCGATCTAGTCGATGTCACCATGACCGTGAACGGCAGCGAGGTCGCGCATCGCGTCCCCGCGCGAACGACGCTCGCGGATTTTCTGCGCCAGACACTGGAGCTCACCGGCACCCATACGGGCTGTGAGATGGGCGTCTGCGGTGCTTGCCTCGTATTGCTGGACGGCACTGTCGTGCATTCGTGTCTGACCTTCGCCGTGCAGGCGAGCGGCTCGGCGGTCGAGACGGTGGAAGGCTTGACCGAGCGTGCGGTGATCGCCGATCTGCAGGACGCCTTCCATCAGCGTAATTCGCTGCAATGCGGCTTCTGCACGCCGGGCATGCTGATGACGGCCTATAGCCTGCTGTCGCAGCCCGGCATTCCCTCGCGCGACGAAATCCGCGATGCGCTGTCCGGCAACTACTGCCGCTGCACCGGCTATGAAGCGATCGTCGATGCGATCGAGACGACGGCGCGCAATCGTGCCGCGGCTAAAGAGGAGATCGACGCATGAGCGCGATCACTTCCCTCGATCGTCCGAATTCCTATATCGGCCGCTCCGTCCCGCGGCCGAACGCCAAGCGTCTGCTCGCCGGCCGCGGCCGTTACGTCACCGACATCACGCTGCCGCGCATGCTCCATGTTGCATATGTGCGCAGTCCGTATGCGCATGCCCGGATCGTCGCGATCAATGCGGATGAGGCGCGCGCCGCGCCGGGTGTCCGTCTCGTCGCCACCGGCGCGGATCTGGCAAAACTCTGCACGCCATGGGTTGGCACCATGGATCATTTCAAGGGTATGAAGTCGCCGCCGCAATTGCCGCTGCCGATCGACAAGGTCGTCTGGGCCGGGCAGGCGGTGGTCGCCGTGGTGGCCGACACGCGTGCACTCGCTGAAGACGCGGCCGAACTCGTGGCCATCGAATTCGATGAACTGCCCGCTGTGGTCGATATCGATGCCGCCCGCGATCCCGACGCGCCCGTCATCTCGCCTGAACTCGGCAGCAATCTCTGCTTCCAGGGCAAGATCGATACCGGCGGCGTCGAGGATGTCTTCGGTGGCGCCGCGCATGTGGTGGAAGAGGAATTCCTGTTCGGCCGGCACACCGCGGTCACCATGGAGTCGCGCGCGATCATTGCCGATTATGATGCCAGCGAGCCCAAGCTGACGGTGCATCATGCCACGCAGACGCCGTATCAGTTCCAGGATATCTATGCACGTCACTACGGCATTCCCGAAGCCTGCGTGCGCGTGATCGCGCCGGATATCGGCGGCTCCTTCGGCATGAAGCTGCACATGTATCACGAGGACATGGCGGTGGTCGGGCTCAGCATCATGCTGGGGCGCCCGGTGAAATATGTCGCCGACCGCATCGAATCCTTCGTGTCAGACATTCACGCGCGTGACCATCGCGTCCGCGCGCGCATGGCGGCGGATGCCGATGGCAACATCCTCGCCATGGATGTCGAGGACGTCACCGGCATCGGCGCCTTTTCCGCCTATCCGCGCACCAGCGTGGTCGAGGGCAATCAGGTCTATCGCCTGATGGGCGCGCCCTACACCTTCAGGAACTATCGCGCCGATCTGCAGGTCGTGTTCCAGAACAAGGTGCAGATGAGCCAGTACCGCGCCGTCGGCCATCCCGTGGCCTGCACGGTGACCGAGCGGCTGGTGGACATGATCGCTGCCAAGACTTCGCGTGATGTGTTCGACATCCGCAGCGGCAATCTGATCCCGGACGATGCCTATCCCTGCACGTCGCCCACCGGTTACAAATTCGAGTCGCTGTCGCACCATGCCTGTCTCTCGAAAATCCGCGAGATGATGGACTATGAACGCCTGCGCGCCGAACAGGCCGAGCTGCGCAAGCAGGGCATCCATCGCGGCATCGGCATCGCCACCTTTGTCGAGATCACCAATCCGAGCCCGGCCTTCTATGGCGTCGGCGGCGTGCGCATCTCGTCGCAGGATGGCGCCATCCTCAAGATCACGCCCTCCGGCGATGTGCGCTGCCTGATCTCGATCACCGAACTCGGGCAGGGCACCGAGACCATCGTCGGCCAGATCGTGGCCGAACATCTCGGCGTCGATCGCGAACGCATCAAGGTCATCACCGGCGACACCGAAACGACACCCCATGGCGGCGCGACCTATGCCTGCCGCGGTGCCGGCATCGGCGGTGAGACGGCGCTGCAGGCGGCGCAGAAGCTGAAGGGCAATGTGCTCTCCGTCGCTGCGGCCATCCTGCAGGAGGAAGCTGACAAGCTCGACATGCAGGCCGGCTGGATCATCGACAAGGCCACCGGCCAGCAGCGCATCGAACTCGCCGAGATCGCGCGCATCGCCTATTTCCGCTCCGACACGCTGCCGCCCGGCACCCAGGCGCAACTCTCCGTCGCGCATCATTATGCGCCCGAGGGCTATCCGTTTGCCTTCACCAATGGCGTGCAGGCCTGCCATCTCGAGCTTGATGTCGAGACCGGCTTCGTCAAGATCCTGAAGATGTGGGTGGTCGAGGATTGCGGTCGCGTCATCAATCCGTTGCTGGTGGATGAGCAGATCCGCGGCGGCGTGGTGCAAGGGCTGGGGGCAGCGTTCTTTGAAGAATGCGTCTATGGCGAGAGCGGCCAGCTCACCAATGGATCGCTGGCCGATTACCTTGTCCCCATGGCGGTGGAGATGCCGGATATCGTCGTCGCCCATGTGGAGACGCCGACACTGGATACCCAGCTTGGCGCAAAGGGAGTCGGCGAAGCAGGGACCGCTGCGGCTTCGGCCGCCGCGATGAACGCCATCAATGATGCGATGTCGCCGTTCGGCGGCACCATCGCGCAGGTGCCGATGACGCCGGCGCGCATACTCAAGGCACTTGGACATATCTGATCAACAAGACACGACAACAGGGAGGGAGCACATGACCAAAGACAACCGAAACTCGAACCGTTTCAACATTTCCCGTCGCCATATGCTGGCCGCGCTCGGCACCGGTGCCGGCGTGATGGCCATGCCGTGGATCGCCCGCGCCGCCGACGACAATATCCGCATCGGCTTTCCGACGCCGCTGACCGGCCCCTTCGCGGCCGAAGCCAAGGATCAGGTCAAGAGCGCCGAACTCGCCGTCAAGCAGGTCAATGACAAGGGCGGCGTCAATGGCCGCAAGGTCGAGCTGCTGGTGCGCGACGACAAGCTGAACGGCGGCGAAGCCGCGACCCGCACGCTCGAACTGATCGAAAAAGACAAGGTGCATGCGATCGTCGGATCACTGTCCAGCGCCGTGCAGCTTGCGGTCAATGAAGTCACCCGCGCGCGCGGTGTGCTCTATGTCTCCATCAGCCAGTCCGACACCATCAACGAGGTGAAGGACTTCAGCAAGTACACGTTTCACGAGGCGCTGAACCCGACGATGACCACGGCCGCCGTGGCGCGTTACGCGTTCAAGAAGGGCACCAAGGTCGCCCATCTCGTCGCAGACTATGCTTATGGCCATGAAATGCTGCGCGGCTTCAAGCGCGCGCAGGCCGCGATCGGTGCGGAGACCGTGGGCGAAATCATGCACCCGTTCGGTGCCGCCGATTACTCCACCTTCATGCCGCGCCTGCGCTCGATGCGGCCGGACATCCTCTGCATCAGCAACTTTGGCCGCGACCAGGCCAACTCGATAAAGCAGGCCGTCGACTTCGGTCTCAAGCAGAGCGCGAAGATCGTCGTGCCCGTGCTGCTGCACAACCAGCGCCTCGCCGTCAGCCCCGAGGTGTTCGAGGGCGTCGTCGGCGGCTCCAACTACTATTGGGGCCTCGAAGGCACGTTGCCGTCGGCCAAGGCATTCAACGATGCCTATCGTGCGGCCAATGGCGGCGCCATCCCGACCGATTACGGCGCCTATGGCTATACCGGCGTGATGTCGCTGCTGCAGGCGATGCAGGCCGCGGGCGGCACCGACACCGACAAGGTGATCGCGGCCCTCGAAGCGCTGAAATACGACGTCGCCAAGGGCCCGCAATATTATCGCAAATGCGATCACCAGTCGGTGCAGTCGGTGCTCGTGCTGGAGTCCAAGAAGAAGGCCGACATGAAGGGCGACAGCGATCTGTTCAGCATCGTCGCCAATGAAGCGCCGTCGGAACAGGTGCTGCGCACCTGCGCCGAACTCGGCTTCCCCACCTAAGCGAAGGCACGCGCCGTCCCATGGATACAGAACTCATTCTGATGCAGCTCTTCTCCGGAGTTGCCCTCGGTGCCATCCTCGTGATCACCGCGCTCGGCCTGTCGATCATCTTCGGCATGATGGGCGTGGTGAATTTCGCGCATGGCGCCCTGTTCATGGTCGGCGCCTATGCCGGGCTGTGGGTCGCATCATTGACCGGCAGTTTCTGGTGGGGGCTCATCGTCGCCCCCATCATGATCGGCGTGTTCGGCATGCTGATCGAATTCGTATTGATCCGGCGGCTCTATGGCCGCTCCATCGACGATCCGCTGCTGCTCACCTTCGGCCTCAGCTATGTGCTGGTCGAAGGCGTGCGCATCGTGTTCGGCAGCGACGGCATCCCGTTTCCTACGCCGTCACTGCTCACCGGTGTGGTCGATCTCGGCGTCGGCTTCTTTCCGATCTACCGCATCTTCGTCGTCGCGCTGGTTTTCGCCATCGTGGTGCTGCTCTGGCTCGGCCTGGAGAAAACGAAATTCGGCCTCATCGTCCGCGCCGGTTCGCGTGATCCCATGATGATGCGCGTACTTGGTGTCGATATCGGCAAGGTCTGGCTCGCGGTGTTCGGCCTCGGAATTGGCCTCGCTGCACTCGGCGGCGTGCTGGCCGGGCCGATGCGCTCGGTCAATCCCGAGATGGGCGCGCTGGTGCTCGCCGAAGCCTTCGTGGTGACGGTGATCGGCGGCCTCGGCTCGCTGGTCGGCGCCATCATCGCCGGGCTTCTCGTCGGCGTCGTCATCAGCATGACTGCGCTGTTCGCGCCCGAAATGGCGACCATCGTGATGTTCGCGCTAATGGCCATCGTGCTTCTGATCCGGCCGCAGGGCCTGTTCGGCAAACTCGCGTAACGGAGAGACAATCATGAATGCCCCATCCGTTGCCGCTCCCTTGCCTGCCGATGCGCCCAAGCCCGCGCGTCTCAAGGCGATGATGACGACCTATCGCGTCCCGCTGTCGATCCTCGCGCTGTGCATCCTGCCCTGGCTGCTGCCGTCCAAGGCGCTGGCGGTCAATGTGCTGATCTATGGCGTCGTCTGCGTCGGCTATAACCTGCTGTTCGGTTACACCGGCCTGCTGTCCTTCGGCCATGCCGCCTTCTTCGGTGCCGGCGCTTACATCACCGGCATCGCCATCGGCCAGTTCGGCGTGGCCTGGTATCTCGCCGTCGTCATGGGCGTCGCCGGCGGCGCGGTGCTGGCTTTCATCATCGGCGGCATGTCCACGCGCACGCGTGGCATCTATTTCTCCATGGTCACGCTCGCATTGGCACAGCTCGTCTATTACGTCGCGCTGCAAGCCTCGACCTGGACCGGCGGTGAAAACGGTCTCCGCGGCTTCACGGTGAACAAGATCAACCTGTTCGGCTTCGACATCAATTTCCTCGATCCCGTCAACAAATACTACGTGCTGATGGTGTTCGCCGCCGCCGCTTTGTGGCTCGTCTCGCGCATCCTCAATTCGCCTTTCGGCGCCGCCATCGAGGCGATCCGCGAGAATGAGCGCCGCGCACGCACCTGCGGCTATGATGTCGAGCGCACAAAACTGCTGGCCTTCACGCTGTCGGGCACCATCTGCGCGCTTGGCGGCACCATGTCGGCGCTGCATCTCGCTTTCGTGCCGCTGGAGTCGCTGCATTACCTCACCTCCGGCATGATCGTGATGATGACGTTGCTCGGCGGCGCATCCAGCTTCTTCGGCCCGTTCATCGGCGCGCTCGTATTCCTGCTGATGGAAGACGTGTTCTCGCTATGGACGTCGCACTGGCAGATCATCGTCGGCTCCATCTTCGTGCTGTTCGTCCTGTTCCTGCCCAAGGGCATCTGGGGCACATTTTTGTCGAGGGTCGTCCGATGACCGCGCCGCTGCTCGCCGTCGAGAATGTCGGCATGAAATTCGGTGGCTTCATCGCGCTGCAGGGCGTGACCACCGAATTCCGCCCCGGTCGCGTCACCTCCATCATCGGGCCGAACGGCGCCGGCAAGAGCACGTTTTTCAACGTGCTGTCCGGCGTGCTGTCGCCGTCCACCGGAACGGTCCGCTTCAAGGGCGACGATCTCAGGGGCACGCGCCAGCATGAATTCGTTCATCGCGGCATCGCGCGGTCCTATCAGATCACCAATATCTTTCCTGATCTGAGTGTGCATGAAAATGTCCGCGTCGCGGCGCAAGCGGGCCGCGCGCGCTACAATATCTGGACCAATCGCAACAGGTTTCCGGAGCTCGATGCCCGCGCCGACAAGGCGCTGGAAGCCGTCGGCCTCATCGCCAAGCGCGACGAGACGGCGAAATTCCTCGCCCACGGCCAGCAGCGCGCCCTGGAAATCGCGATTGCGCTGATCTCAGATCCCGAACTGCTGCTGCTCGACGAACCCACCGCCGGCATGGGCCCGGAGGAAACCAAGGAGATGGTGGCGCTGCTGGAGAAGCTGGCGGCGGAGCGCACCATCCTCTTGGTCGAACACAAGATGAAGATGATCCTCGGTCTCAGCGATCGCATCCTGGTGCTGCATCATGGCCAGCTGATCGCCGACGGCACGCCGCACGAGATCCAGACGGACCCCGAGGTTCGTC
>NZ_JBIISY010000221.1:0-9536 GCF_044340795.1 Tardiphaga sp. | reverse complement strand
CACACGCGTGTCGGTGAAAGGACACCAATCATTTCTCAACCGAGTGCAGAATCGAGACGTTTGGAAACGGAACAAACTAACCGAAGAAATCAATAAAGACCAAACGCAAATGGAGGTAACGCGGACAACGCTTAGGGCGGCCAAGCAGTTTGCCGAGCAATCATTGAGCAAGCCGTTGAACTGCTTGGTCAACTGGTACGAGAGTAGCGCCGACGCAACAGCTATCAACAGACATCTCGCCGTCTATATCGATATCTTCGGGCGCCTCAGAGCTGCAGCCGATGAGCCGCAGCGGTTAGAGCAAAACCAACTTGATGATGTCGCCGACCGATTGATTACGCTTTGGCTCGCGATAGCACTTGAGCCATCCGTTTCGGGACCTCAATCGCTGCTGCATGAGAAATGCGATACATTCCTCGAACAGTTCTGCGCCGACGAGATCGAGGCGGCAAAGAAATTCAGGCAATCGCCCCGACATAACGTTGCTCTTGAGAATCTTTCCACAACAGAAGCGGACACAAAATTCGGGAAACCGCTACGTAGCTGTCTTCAAAAATTTGCCCCTTCTGCAAACGGGCCACCACGTTTGTGGCCTCCTCACCTCTCAGAATTGCGTGACCACCTAGCCGCGAGCATCAAAAAGTTTGCAGAAACAGGCGGCGTAAAGGCGAGGCCCTATTTTGTTGTCGGATATGCGAGCATGCTGGCGCAACTCGGCCAGTACAGGGCAGCAGGCGTTCTGCTCGACGATTGGCTGCGCATGCGAGCGGTCAGCAAGTCAGAATGGCAACTTGGAGACACCTGGTTTGAAATGCGTGCGCGCACGACTCTCGCGTCGTACATGGAGGAATGGATACGCAAGGATGACGCACAACCACCGACTACAGTTCTTGACGAGCATCTCAAAAATCTTGATCTGATCCGCAAGGACTTCAAGATTCGGATGCTTGGGGTAAAGTTTTTTGAAGAAGCCTTCCGGCCTAGCCGCTCCTTTTCTAAAGTGGAAGGCATCTGCGCCAGCGACGATCCCGACATCGAAACATGGCGAAAGCTATTCGAATCCTATGTTACGATGGAATTGACGTACGCGCAGGCCATGCTGGTTCATGTCGAATATGAAGACAGATTTTCTGAGGAAACTACTGAACTACTTGAACAGTTCTCAGTAATGGACTTTGCTTGCGTTCCGGACACGGTGAAGTTTGATCCGACACCTGCAAAGGTTTATCAGGCACAAGTCCTCGAAGCCTTCGCTCGCAATGCGCTGATGTATAACGACGCTCGAAAGTCGGATGGCGATGAGGCCAAGATTAAGCGACTGGACCGCGCCATTGAGGCCATTCGCTCCGCTCAAAGAGCACTACAAGATGCGCTTAAAAAATCCGGTCGAGCAACACCTCGGGAGGCGTCAACCTTCCTCGAAAAGGTCACGACTAGTGAGGTCACCGCAACTCAAGACAAGTTACGATCGACCCTCGGTCGTGTTAAGCGCGCACATCAAGAACTTAGCCAATAGCCCACCGCGTTCGTACCAAAATGTCGAAAATCACCATCGAGGTCGCTTCGCAGCTTCATCGAGTTTTTTGAAATCCGAGCAATTGACTGGTCAAGCGAAGCTGAACTGCTCTTTAAAAGCACGAGCTATGGAGGTTTGACACCCGCCTCTGCGAACGATGCCAAAGACAGCATGACTCCCGCTAGAGTAGTCCAGAATGCATAAATTCTTAGGTTCACAGAATTCATGGACCGACCTCAGGGTTGCACCGCCCCTTTATACTACCACCGTCGGTCAAGCGCCAGATTTTTCACAGCACATTCTCCCGCCGAGAAGCACGGCCCGCGCATCGGCGCCGGGGTCTATAACGCCACCCACGCCACCATCGGGCCATTGCTGCTGGTTCTGTTCGGCCTCGTCACCGCCGAACCGCTGCCGGGTTCGCTGGCCATGATCTGGCTCGCCCATATCGGCTTCGACCGCATGCTCGGCTATGGCCTGAAATACGAGACGGGATTCCATTTCACCCATCTCGGCCGCATCGGCAAACACGCGGATACGGCCCAGCCCGCTGCGACCAGTCCGAATGCCAGCAATGATGTGAAAGCCGCCTAGCGCCCGCGGCCCGACAGCCTGAGAACAAAGACGAGAACTTCAGCCACCGCCTTGTACAGCTCTTCCGGAATCTCGTCGCCGAGCTCGATATTGGAGAGCGCGCCGGCCAGCACCTCGTTCTCCTCGATCGGGATATCGTTGGCCTTGGCGACCTCGATGATCTTCTCGCCGACCGCACCGCGCCCCTTCGCGGTGACGCGCGGCGCGCCAGTCTTGTCGTAATGCAGCGCGACCGCGAGCGCGCGTTTCGGCTGCACGATCATAGCGCCATATCCAGGAAATGACCTGCTGAAGCCGGAGCCGCTTGTTGCGGCACACCTTCGCGCACGACGATGTCGCCGGGCTGCAGATTGGCACGGATCAGCGCCTGCGTGAGTTCGCCCGCCTCCGCCTTCAACTGTTGCGCCGTGGACGATCGCTCCGCCCACATGCGCACAGAGGTCTTCTCGCCTGTCAGCGACACCACCGCATGGATCGGTCCTGTTGGCTCCACATCCAGCGAGAAGCGCGCACACCACACCTGCTTGGCAGACTCGGCTTCACTGCCCTGCCCGCCATCGCGCACGATCTCGAATTGCGCAACCGCCGTGCCGTGCGGCATGGCGAACGGAATTTCAAAGCTCCAGCGCGGTGTTGCCTGATCCGTGCGTTGCGCCACCGCAGCATCAGCGCGCTCCGGCAGCGACGCGACCTGATGCAGGGTCTGTCGCGCGATCGCGGCGTCGGTGTCGGCAAGTAGATGCTGCACGGTGTCCCCGAGCGGTGCGTTCGGCGCGAGCGTCGGCGACGCCATCGGCTGCGGTGTCGGCAAGGCGCCACGCAGCGGCGGTGGCGGCACCTGCGGACGCAAGCCTTGCGCATCGCCATAAGGTGCCGGTTGTCCCTTGAGGCTCGATGCCTGCTGCAGCAACGCGCTCTCGTCGGGCAAAAGCTTTGCGATCATCTCCGCGATCTTAGCACCTGATTGCTGCGTGCCACCGCCCACCATCGCAGCTGTCGATTTTGCAGTGGCCGCCGCAACCTGCGGACGGAGATCGACATCGCCGGCTTCGTCAGGCATCGCCGAAACCGGGGGTTGCGTGGCGCCGTCTTTCACGGCAGCTTTCGGCAGCATGCCCGGCACAAGCGTCGCTGCAGCCGCCTGCACCTGCGCGGCGGTCGTCATCGGCATGGCAGCCGCCTGCTGCAGCGTGGCCTGCGGAGATGTCGAAACCACTGCTGGCTTACCGGCCTCGTTTGCAAGCGTCGTTGTCAGCGCCTGCTTGAGCACCACCAGCGCGGCTTTCATGTCCGGCATCGCGCCAGACGTCGGCGCCGCCTTCGCGAGCGACGCTTCGAGAAACAGGCCGGAGTTCTGAAACGCCGTTTTCAGTTCGCCACCGCTGATCTTCGCATCGAGTGGCGGCCGCTGCGCCAGCACCTGGGCGATGGCCTGCTGCAGTTTCGGTGGCAGGTTGTCGAGCGAGGTCGCGGCGCCGAGATTGGCGAACAGCGCAGAGAGACTTGTTTGTTTCGTCACTGCACCCAGCGCAGCCTGCGAGACAGCCACTGCTTCAGGCGCAGTCAGTTGCGCCTTGGAGGCGGCCAGCGTCGTCAGCAGTGTGGCAGTGAGATTTGAAGCTGACGCCGAGGCCGCGCCGCTCGCCGCCGCCTGCTGCGGCAATACGGCGAGACGAATGCCGTCGGCTGTTTGCGAGACCGACAACTGCAATGTCTGCCCCGCCTGCAAAGGCACCTGGGTCTTCACATCGATGGCCTGGCCGGCAATCGAAATGCGCGCCTGATTATTGGCCGAGACCTCAAGCACCCGCGCGGCAACAACACTGCCAGGCTGGAACGCGACGTCGCGCGCCACACCTTGCGCAGCGACGAGCGATGGAATCGCATTGACGGTAACCGACATGCCTGCACCCGGGTCTGATGCGGCAGCTTAGGTTAAGCGTCGTTAACTTCTGATTAAGCGGCGGCCGTGCCCAGCGCCTTCAGGGCAGCGACGGCGCCCTCGAAATCGACCTTGCGGGCAGCCCGGCGCGCGGCGGCTTCCTCGTCGAGGCCCCATTTCTCCGCATTCCAGTCCTCATCCACGAAAGCGGCGGCCCAGACCTCGTCCGCGCTCAGCCGGCCGCGCAACAGCGCCAATGCAAGCAGCGCCGAGCCCGTGATCGTGGTCACCATATGCAGCGCGGCCACGCGCCACGGATCGCTCGGCAGCGCATCCTTCGCGGCGGCGATCGCCTGCGCGGGCTGGCTGACATGCATCACGCCTTCGGCCATGATGAAATGCGCGCCGAGATCTTCGGCGGCCCAGAACAGCACGGGATCCCATGCCGCCGCCTCGCGTGCAATCAGCGCTTCCGGGTGCGACGCACGATAGAACAACAAGTCCGAACCGAAATATTTTGCGATGTCATCGCGCACCGCCGTGATCTGCTCTTCGCTCGAGATCGCATCCAGCACGCTATTGGCAAGCCGTGTTACCGGCATGCTGAGCGGATCGATGAATTCCTGCTGCGCATTCCACTCGGCGGCCATCAGCTCTGCGATGGCGCGTGACGGCACAACAAGCGCATTGCGCGACGGTGTGCGGATCGTCTTGTCATCGAGCGTCACTGAATGGCCGGCATCGTCCGTGTTGACGCCGACCGTCGTGTAGAAGCGCTTGCGACGCGTGCCAGTCAATTTCCCGCGCGATTCCTGCACGGTAAAGCCGGGCTTGCCATAGACGTCGTCGAACAGTTCACGCATCGGTCATCTCGATCCAGTTATCTGGCCGCAGTTTACGCGAAGCGCGCGCCCCGCGCGAGGCCGTCAGCGATTGGCGCAGGCGCGTGAATAGGCCGCGCGTTCGTTGGGGCCGAGCCCTGCGGCGGCGCCATCCTGCAGGCAATTGGTGATACGGTCACCGAAGGAAGGCCGTGCCCGCGGCACATAATTCTGTCGCGGCAGATCGCCCATTTTCGGCACCACAGGCACCTCGATTTTCGGCGGCGGCGGCGCAGGTGGCGGCGGCACGGTCAGCGCGTTGCTGCCCGGCGGGAGAAAGCCCTGGGCGCATACCGGCGCAATGCCCAGCGTCAAGAGCATGGCCAATGCGAGATATGCGCGAGGTCCAACCATAGGGCCCATATCGTGATGATCTCCGATGCCTTCAAGCGCCACGTCGTTAACGCCGCAGGATGTGATCCGTTGCAGCGCGCCGGTGCTCCCAGCCTTCACGCTCCAGCTCGGGACGATCGTCCTCGGTCTCGGGATAGCCGATGCAGAAATAGCCGATCAGCCGCCAGTCGCGAGGAACATCCAGCGCATCGGCAACGGTGCCAGGATCGAGGATCGAGACCCAGCCCATGCCGATCCCTTCGGCGCGCGCTGCAAGCCACATGGTAGTCACCGCCGTCACCACCGAATATTCCGCCATTTCCGGCATGGTGCGGCGACCGACGCCATGCCCGACTTCGGTGCCGCGATCCGCAAATACCGCGACATGGCCAGGCGCTTCGCGCAGGCCGGCAAGTTTCAGCCGCGCATACAGCTGCGCGCGCTCACCGTGATAGGCTTCGAGCGCCTCGGCATTGCAGGCGGAGAAATTATCAAGCACCGCCTGACGTCGCGCGGAATCATCGACGATCACGAAACGCCAAGGCTGGCTGAGCCCGACCGATGGCGCGAGACAGGCGGTTTCGATCAACCGCTCCAGCGCACCGTCCGGCAGCGGGTCGCTGCGAAACCGACGGACGTCGCGACGCCACGCGAACAGATCATGCAAACGGCCGCGAAACTGGTCGTCGAACTCCGGCAAGGCCCTAGTCTTCCGGCGCGTTTTCGATCGGATCGAACCGGTCATGTTCGAGCGCCAGCAGATTCCACGACTGCAGCATATGCGGCGGCAGCGGCGCGGTGGCGTCGATCACGCCGCCGCGCGGATGCGGAATGATGATACGGCGTGCGAGCAGATGCAGGCGGTTCTGCAGACCGCCCGGCAGCTGCCAGTTCTCGATGTTGAAATATTTGGGATCGCCGACGATGGCGTGGCCAATATGGGCCATATGCGCGCGCAGCTGATGGGTGCGCCCCGTCACCGGCTTCAGCGACACCCAGGCAAGCTTCTGGCCCGATGTCTCGACCACTGCATAATAGGTCACAGCATGGCTCGCGCCGTCATCGCCATGCTTGGCGACACGCATGATGGTGTCTTCCTCGTTCTCTTCCTTGGCGAGATAGGTCGAGATGCGGCCCTGCTTCGGCTTCGGCACGCCGGCAACAAGCGCCCAGTAAAACTTCCGCGCCGAGCGCTCACGAAAGGCACCGGTGAGAAACGAGGCTGCGAAGCGCGTCTTGGCGATCAGCAGGCAGCCCGACGTTTCGCGATCAAGACGATGCACGAGGCGCGGCTTCTGTCCCTTGGAGTCGCGCATCACTTCCAGCATCATGTCCACATGACGCGTCATGCCGGAGCCGCCCTGCACGGCAAGGCCGGCCGGCTTGTTCAGCACCATCACGTCCGGGTCTTCGTAGATCGTCATCGCCTTCAACGCATCGAGCGTTTTTTGCGCGGCTTCAGAGAGCACGCCGACGGTCTTCGGGGCATCCAGCTTGAGCGGCGGGATGCGAACGGTCTGTCCGGCTTCCAGGCGATCCTTGCTGTCGGTGCGCTTGCCGTTCACGCGCAACTCGCCTTTGCGGACGATGCGCTGGATGTGCGAGAATGACAGGCCGGGGAAACGGGCTTCGAGGAAGCGATCGACGCGCATGTCGTTCTCGTCAGGTGTGACGATCACAGTCTGCACATTGGTCGGCATGATCGTCGGCTCGGCTTCCGCCCTGGCCGGCTTCTCGATCGCAGGTTCAGGCTTTCGCGAGCGCGACGGGCCACCGGCAAAGCGCGTCGGCACCTTACTTCCGGTGCGCGCAGCGGATGGCCGTTCGCTCCGCTCCGGGCGTTCCGATCGTTCAAACCGTTGCGGACGCTCGGATCGTTCGAAACGTTCCGGGCGCTCAGAACGCTCGAACCGCTCCGATCGCTCGGACCGTTCAAATCGCTCGCCCCGCTCCGCGGCACGCGCGCGCGGCGGACGTGCGCTGGTGGGCCGCTCCGCCTCGCCGCGCTCGGGCCGGAAGCGTTCACTCTTCGCCGCGGCGCTCTTCGGAGGCGTTCTGGCAGGCCCCTTGGCTGCCTTCTTCGCCGCCGCCTTGGCCATCGTGGCGCCCGGCTTGGCGCGTCCCGAACGGCCACCGCCTCCGGTGCCACGTTTGGCGGGGGATCTCGTATCGCGGCGGCTCATCTGTAACTCCAGGGGGAAAGTCCGTCCGTAGCGCATCTACCGACCCGGGTCACGGTCAAATCGCCGGATGGCGCCAACCTTCAGGTTCCGCCCGCCGGATTTGCCGGCGTCAGCGGCGGAAACCACCATACGGGGACTGGCCGGACAGCAGGCGCTGCGTCGGGGAGCCATCGTCAAATTGATTTTGGGTGAAGCTGCCCTCGAGCGACAAGGTGAGGTTCGGAATCGGCTGAAACGCGATGCCCGCGCGCGCCCGGTATCCGGCCGCGATGCTGGTGTCGGAACTGAACGGCGCCAGCGCGGTGCCGAAGCCCGGGCGGTAGTTCAGGGTGTCAAAGCCGGCAAAGACCGTGACGGGCAAATCTCCGGCGCCCTTAAACGCATAGCCGGCCAGCGTACTCTGGGCGGTGAGGCCGCCGAAATCGCTGGAGGTGCCGGCCCAACCGAGGCCCATGCGATCAAAACTGGCGGCCTCGCTGCGCACATATGCACCGGTCCGAAAATTGGACTTCCAATCGCCGTCATACGAAGCCCCGGCGTCGAAACCAGGGAAATTGCGGTAACTCGTGATGCCCGCATCAGACCAACCGCCAAGACCAAACGGCCCGTTGGGCACCCAGTATTGCACTGGGGCCGCCTGCTGGGCCCAAGCCGCTTGGGCGATCAGGCAAAATGCCGCTCCGATGACGGCGGCACGCAGCGGGGGAGATGTGACAATCGACATCCGGAGCCTCTACGCTTCGTTGTTCTTGGCGGCACGCAACTTCGCCCAGTAATCAAGCCGCTTGCGGATCTCGCGTTCGAAACCGCGCTCGGGCGGATCATAGAACTGCTGGCGACCCAAGGATTCCGGGAAATAGTCCTGACCGGAAAAGGCGTCCGGCGTGTCGTGGTCGTATTGGTATCCGTCGCCGTAGCCTTCCGACTTCATCAGCTTGGTCGGCGAATTCAGGATGTGTTTGGGCGGCAGCAACGAGCCGCCCTCCTTCGCCGTCCGCATCGCGGCCTTGTAGGCCATGTAGGCGGCGTTCGATTTCGGCGCGGTCGCGATGTAGATCACCGCCTGCGCGATGGCGAGCTCACCTTCAGGGTGGCCAAGGAAATCATAGGCGTCCTTGGCCGCATTGCAGATCACCAGCGCCTGCGGATCGGCAAGGCCGATATCCTCCACAGCCATGCGCACCACGCGTCGCGCAAGGAACAACGGATCCTCGCCTGCATCGAGCATGCGTGCGAGATAATACAGTGCCGCATCCGGATCGCTGCCGCGCACGGATTTATGCAGCGCCGAGATCAGGTTGTAGTGACCATCCGCCGACTTGTCATAGATCGGCGCGCGACGCTGCAGGATCTCCTGCAATTGCGCAGCGTTGAACACTTCATCGGTCCGCGCAGCACGCCAGACTTCTTCAGCCAGTGTCAGCGCCGCGCGGCCGTCGCCATCGGCCATGCGTATCAGCACGGCGCGCGCCTCGTCATCGAGCGGCAGCTTGCGGCCCTCGATCCGTTCAGCATTGGCGAACAGCTTTTCGATCGCTTCGGCATCATGCGACTGAAACACCAGCACACGCGCACGCGACAGGAGCGCCGCATTGAGTTCGAAAGACGGATTTTCGGTGGTCGCACCAACCAGCACCACAGTGCCGTCTTCCATGACAGGCAGGAATGAGTCCTGCTGCGCCTTGTTGAAGCGATGCACCTCGTCGACGAAGAGCAGCGTGCCCTTGCCCATCTGGCGGCGGGCACGCGCCGCGTCGAAGACTTTCTTGAGATCGGCGACGCCCGAGAAGACTGCAGAGATCTGCTCGAATTGCAGTTCGGTAGCGTCCGCGAGGAGGCGCGCGACCGTGGTCTTGCCGGTGCCGGGCGGCCCCCAGAAGATCAGCGAGCCGAGCGTGCGCGTTTCCAGCATGCGCGTCAGCGCCCCGTCGGGACCGAGGATGTGATCCTGGCCAACGACATCGGCAAGCACTCGGGGCCGCAGCCGCTCCGGCAGCGGACGCGGCGCGTCCTGCTCCATCCCGGCTGCAGCGAACAGGTTGGCTGATGGTTGCTTTGCGCTCATCCGCCGAGGGTGACGTTGATCTGCTGGCCGCCGCGCACGACGACGATGCGCCACAATCGCGCGCCCTCGCCCGTGACCTTTT
>NZ_JBIISY010000220.1:0-9539 GCF_044340795.1 Tardiphaga sp. | reverse complement strand
GTCATCCACATGCGACAGGTCCGGCGTCAGCCGATCACGCGTGGCCGACGGCTCCAGAATCATCTGGGCGCAAAGATGCACAACGCGGTCCGACGGGCCGAGCACCGAGGCGCCGAACGGCTGCACCACGAATTTCAGGATCGCCGCAACAAAGCGGTTCGGCAGATTGGCGAGGATTTCGGCGAAGCGGTTCTCGATGGTCTTGAAGCCCGTGGCCATGCACCATTCGAGCGCCGGCAGATCGTCCTGCTGGCGGCCTTCATCCTCCCAGCGTTTTAGCGCGGCCGAGAGAAGATAGAGCTCGGAGAGAATATCGCCGAAGCGCGCCGACAGCATCTCCTTGCGCTTCAACGCGCCGCCAAGCGTCAGCAGCGCCATATCGGCGCAGAGCGCGAAAGCCGACGAATAGCGCGACAGCTGGCGATAGAACTGCGTGGCAGCGCCGGCATCGGGCGCCGGAGCGAAGACGCCACCGGTCCAGCTGCGGCCCCATGCGCGGAACAGCGTGGTGACGCTGTGGCCGACATGCTTCCAGAACGCCGTATCGAAAGCGTCGAGGCCCTTCTTCTTGTCGGGATCGCCGAGCGCCGTCATTTCCTGCAGCAGATAGGGATGCGCGCGGATCGCGCCCTGCCCGAACACGATCAGATTACGCGTCAGGATATTGGCGCCCTCCACCGTGATGCCCACCGGCACCGCGCGATAGAGATTGCCCATGTAATTCTGCGGGCCATCGATGACGGCCTTGCCGGCATGGATATCCATGGCATCATCGATGACGAGACGCATGCGCTCGGTGGCATGCAGCTTCATGATGCCGGAAATGACCGCGGGATGATGGCCCTGATTGAGCGCTGCGGATGTCAACCGGCGCGCGGCATCGAGCAGATAGGCGGTGCCGGCGATGCGGGCGAGCGGCTCCTCGATGCCCTCGAATTTTGAGATCGAGATGTTGAACTGCTCGCGGATGCGCGCATAGGCACCGGTGGTGCGCGCGGCATAAGCGGCGCCAGCAGCCGAGAGCGATGGCAGCGAGATGCCACGGCCGGCGGCAAGCGCCGACATCAGCATCTTCCAGCCCTGCCCGAGGCGCTCCTGACCACCGATGATGTAGTCGAGCGGGATGAAGACATCACGACCCCAGTTCGGGCCGTTCTGAAACACCTGCATCGACGGCAGATGGCGCTTGCCGATCTCGACGCCCGGAAGATCGTGCGGGATCAGCGCAACCGTAATGCCGAGTTCATCCTGATCGCCGACAAGATGATCGGGGTCATAGGCCTTGAAGGCGAGGCCGATCAGCGTCGCGACGGGTCCGAGCGTGATGTAGCGCTTGTGCCAGTTGAGGCGCAGGCCGAGTACTTCTTGGCCGTCAAAGGTGCCCTTGCAGATAATGCCGGTATCGATCATCGAGGCGGCGTCGGAGCCGGCTTCGGGGCTGGTGAGACCGAAACAGGGAATATCGCGGCCATCGGCCAGGCGCGGCAGCCAGCGCTGGCGCTGTTCGTCCGTGCCGAACTTCATCAGCAATTCGCCGGGGCCCAATGAATTGGGCACCATCACGGTGACGGCAGCCACAACCGAGCGCGACGAAATCTTGCGCACCACCTCGGAATGGGCAAACGGCGAGAAGCCGAGGCCGCCATATTCCTTCGGGATGATCATGCCGAAGAATTTTTCGCGCTTGATGAAGTCCCAGACCTCCGGCGGCAGGTCGCGTAATTCCCAATTGATCTTCCAGTCGTCGATCATCTCGCACAAGCGATCCACCGGACCACTCATGAACGCCTGCTCTTCCGCAGTCAGCGTCGCCGGCGCCACCTTGAGCAGCTTGGCCCAATCGGGATTGCCGGTGAACAGGTCCGCATCCCACCAGACATCGCCCGCTTCCAGCGCCTCGCGCTCGGTGTCCGACATGGTCGGCAGCACGCCCTTGGCCCAGCCGAAGATCGGCTTGGTGAGATAATCCTTGCGCAGGCTGGGTGAGCTCATGGGGGAATTCCTCTCGGTCGGCGCGGCCTTGCTTCCGGGCGGAAGCTGATCGCTCAAGGGCATTCGCTCTAGCGGGACGATGTTGGTTTCAGCTTAGCTTTCGCATTGAAATTTAAGCGAAATTGGTCAGCATTGAGCCATCGATAACGGCAACGATACCGCATCGGTTCCATCCTAGCGATGAAGGGGCGCGTGGCAGGAGGTCGCGCGGCGGGCTGACCGTGCAGCCTGCCACGACGCTCGCTGTCGTCCCGGCGGACGCCGGGACCCATAGACACCATCAGCGTGGCTGCAAGCTCAGGTCACAACGACGGCGTTTTCATCACGTCGTCGGAGGGTATGGGTCCCGGCGTCCGCCGGGACGACACCGAGTGTCAATCCGGCCGGGTCATCTCGAACATGTCTTCGTGCTTGACCGTGAAATAATCGCCCTTGCGGCCGGCACGGACGATGGGGCTGGCCAGCGCGGTGCGATAGACGCCGTCCACGATCAGGCTCTTGTCGATATGCACGGCCACCACCTCTCCCATGGTGAGGAAGGCATTGGCCGACTGGCCATCGGCGCGCTTCAGCTCGATGATCTCGGTGACCTTGCATTCGAAGGCGACGCGGGCCTCGCCGACACGGGGGACATTGACCAGCGTGCTCGGCACCTTGGTCAGGCCGGCGACCTCGAATTCATCGACGTCGCGGCCGACATGGGCGGCGGTGGCATTCATATGCTGGGCGAGATCGATGGTGGCGAGATTCCAGACGAATTCGCCGGTCTCCTGCGCGTTCCGGGTGGAGTGCTTGATGCCGATGCTGGAGAAACCGATCAGCGGCGGCGTGTAATTGAAGCCGTTGAAGAAGCTGTAGGGCGCGAGATTGACGCTGCCATCCTTGCCGCGGGTCGACACCCAGCCGATCGGCCGCGGTGCGATGATGGCGTTGAAGGGATCGTGCTTCAGGCCATGTCCGTTACGGGGCTCGTAGCTGTGGAGATCGAAAGCGCTCACGGGATATCCCTTCAATGATCAGCACTTCGACCTCTAGCTCCGCGGCGCCAGCCCGGCAAGGACGAAGTCGATCATCTGGTCGATGGTCGGGCCGGGCTTCTGGGTGGCCTCGACGATCATCTGCGGATGGAAATAGCGGATCATCGCGGTGCAGACGCACAGGGCCGCAAGGGGCACATCCGGAGCATGAAACTCCCCTTTGGCTGCCCCCTCGGCAATCACCTCGCCGATGAGGACATTGATGTGGTCGATATGCGCGACGCAGACGTCCCAGCTTTCCTCCATGGCGATGGCCACCATTTCGTGCAGCTTGGCGTCACCGACATAGCGCTCGGAATTCATCTGGTGAATGGTGACCAGCAGTTCGCGCAATCGTGCGTGCACCGGCTGCGGGCGGCTTGCGATCTCGCGCGCGGCAACCTCGACCTCCCCCATCAGGCGCTTGGCGACGGCCGAGATGATCGACTTCTTCGAATCGAAGAAGCGATAGACATTGGCCGGCGACATGCGAAGGACCTTCGCGATATCGGCGACGGTGGTCTTCTGATAGCCCAGTTCACGGAACAGCTTTTCAGCCGTCACCAGGATCCGGGTACGCATGTCATCGGTTTCGACGTGATCGGACACAAGCGTCATCTTGATCAAGCTATCTTCTTATTCGGCCGCAGCGGCAAGCGGAAAGGCGAGCTGCTTGTCCTGATGTTGCGGCGCATGATGATCGACGTCCTCGCCGGGACCGCGTTCATCGAGGCTCTTCCTGAACCACAGCGCATAGAGGCCGGGCAGATAGAGCAGCGTGAGGAAGGTCGCGACGAACAACCCGCCCATGATGGTGACCGCCATTGGGCCCCAGAAAGCCGAGCGTGACAGCGGGATCATGGCGAGGATCGCCGCCAGCGCGGTGAGCACCACCGGGCGGGCACGGCGAACCGTGGCCTCGACAATCGCTTCCTTGCGCATCAGGCCGTGCCGCACATCGGTCTCGATCTGATCGACCAGAATGACGGCGTTGCGCATGATCATGCCGGCCAGCGCGATCAGGCCGAGCAGCGCCACGAAGCCGAACGGCATGCGCGAGACATTCAGCGCCAGCGACGCTCCGATGATGCCGAGCGGTGCCGTCAGGAACACCAGGATGAGTCGTGAGAAGCTTTGCAGCTGGATCATCAGCAGCGTCAGCATCACGATCATCATCAGCGGAAAGAGCAGCGCAATCGAGGCATTGCCCTTGTTGCTCTCCTCCACCGCGCCGCCGATCTCGATGCGATAGGCCGGCTCCAGGCTGTCGCGGATCGACTGCAGCTGCGGCCAGATCTGGTTGGTCACATCCGGCGGCTGCACGCCATCGACAACGTCGCTGCGCACGGTGATCGCCATGTCGCGGTTACGCCGCCACAGGATCGGCTCCTCATGCGAATATTCGATATTCGCCACCTGGGTCAGCGGCACCGCGACGCCATTGCGCGCGATGATGGTGAGATCGCCGACCTTGCCGAGATCGAGACGCTCGGACGGCACCGCGCGGGCGACGACGCCGACCTTCTCGATGCCATCGCGGATGGTCGTCACCGTCGTGCCGGAGATCAGCAACGCGAGCGACTGCGAGACATCCTGCGGCGTCAGGCCAAGCGCACGGGCGCGGTCCTGATCGACGACGAGCTTGAGGTAAGGCGACTGCTCGTTCCAGTCGAGCTGCGCTTCCGTGATGTTCGGATTGGCGCGCATGACGTCGCGCACCTTGTAGGCGATGTCGCGCACCTTGGCCGTGTCCGGACCGACGACGCGGAACTGGACGGGGAAGCCGACCGGCGGGCCGAAATTGAAGCGATCGACACGCACGCGGGCTTCGCTGAGCTGGCCATTCGCGACCGCCTTCTCGATCTTCGCCTTGATGCGCTCGCGCGCCTCGACATTCTTCGACACGATCACGATTTCGGCGAAGGCTTCATTCGGCAGCTGCGGATTGAGGCCGAGCCAGAAGCGCGGCGAGCCGCGGCCGACATAGGAGGTGTAGGTCGCGATGTCCTTGTCGTCCTTGAGCAGCGTCTCCGCCTGCTCGACCGACTTCTTGGTCACGTCGAATGCGGTGCCTTCCGGCAGACGCAGCTGGAAGAACAGCTCAGGCCGCTCCGACAGCGGGAAGAACTGCTGCTGCACCGAACCGAAACCGACCACCGAAGCAAAGAAGATACCGACGGTGGCGACCACCACCTTGATGCGGTGATTGACGCACCACTGCACCACGCTGCGGAGGATGCGATAGATGCGCGTTTCATAGATTGCGTGCGGATCCTGATGCGCGGCACCATGCGCCGCCATGTTCGGCAGCAGCTTGACGCCGATATAGGGCGTGAAGATCACGGCGACAAACCACGACGCCACCAGCGCAATGGCGACGACCCAGAAGATGCTGCCGGCATATTCGCCGACCGCCGAATTGGCGAAGCCGATCGGCAGGAAGCCGGCGGCCGTCACCAGCGTGCCGGTGAGCATCGGGAATGCCGTGGATTCCCAGGCGAAAGACGCCGCGCGCACCCGGTCCCACCCCTGCTCCATCTTCACGACCATCATCTCAACCGCGATGATGGCGTCATCAACGAGCAGGCCGAGGGAGATGATCAGCGCGCCGAGCGAGATGCGGTGCAGGTCGAGCGAGATGGCATTCATCACCATGAAGACGATGCCGAGCACCAGCGGTACCGACAGCGCCACGACGATGCCGGTGCGCCAGCCGAGCGCGAGAAAACTCACGAACAGCACGATGGCCAGCGCCTCGACGAAGGAGCGCGTGAATTCACCGACGGCTTCCTCGACCACATGCGGCTGATCGGCGATCTGCTCGATCTCGATGCCCTGCGGCACGGCCCGCATGAAATCGGCGGCCGCCTTCTTCACGTTTTCGCCGAGCTCAAGAATGTTGGCGCCCTTGGCGGTGACGACGCCGATGCCGAGCGCCGGCTTGCCCTTCTGCTGGATCTTGAAATCCGGCGGATCGACAAAGCCGTGGCTGACTTCGGCGATATCGCCGAGGCGAAAGGTGCGGCCGTTGCTTTCCACCGGCGTGGAGGCCACCGCCTGCACGCCATCGAGCGCGCCGGTGACACGCAGCGGCACGCGCTGCGAATTGGTCTCGACGGTGCCGGCCGGCGTGATGGCGTTCTGCTTCGCGAGCGAGTCGAACAGCGCCTGCGGGGTGATACCCAGAGTCGCCAGCTTGGCGTGGGAGAACTCGACGAAGATGCGCTCGTCCTGGGTGCCGTACAGATTGACCTTGGTGACGCCATCGACCTTGAGCAGGCGCTGGCGCAGACCTTCGGCCACCTTCTTCATCTGCGCATAGTCGGCGCCGTCGCCGGTCATCATGTAGAGGATGGAGTCGACGTCGCTGAATTCGTCATTGACGGTCGGGCCGATCAGGCCCGAGGGCAAGCTGCCCTGCGCATCCGCCAGTTTCTTGCGCAGGAGATAGAAGAGATACGGCACATCCTTCGGCGGCGCGTTGTCCTTGAACGAGACCTGCAACGCGGTGAAGGACGGCTTTGAATAGGTCTGCACCTTGTCGAAATAGGGCAGCTCCTGCATCTTCTTTTCGATGGGATCGGCGACCTGCTCCTGCATCTCCTTGGCCGTCGCGCCGGGCCAGATCGCCGTGACGTTCACCACTTTCACGGTGAAGAACGGATCCTCGGCGCGGCCGAGCTTTTCGTAGGAGAAGAAGCCGGCAAAGCCCAGCGCGATGATCATGAACAGGATCAGGGTGGGATGTGCGACGGCCCAGGCCGAGAGGTTGAAGCGATGCATCGGCTTCGTCCTTGATGCTTGCTTTTAAAACGACAGAGCGGAGACGACGCGCACCTTCTGCGCGGGATCGAGCTTCTGCACGCCGAGCGTGACCACCTTGGCGCCATCATCGACGCCCCCGGTGATGATCACATCGGTGCTTTCATAGGTCTTCACCTTCACCGGCCGCAGCGTGATCTCGCCGGCATCGTTGACGGTGTAGAGCGAGGACTGGTTGCCCTGGCTGAACAGCGCCGAGAGCGGGACGCGAGCGATGCGCTCGGTCTTGGGATCGGAGAGGGTCAGCGTCGCCGTCATGCCGAGCACGACCTTGTCGTCGGCATCGGGCAGCGAGAATTTTGCCAGATAGGTGCGCGTCGCCGCATCGGCATTCGGCGCGATCTCGCGCAGCTTTGCCTGATAGGTCTTGCCGGGGCCCGACCACAGGCTGACGGTGGCAAGCCCATCCTTGGCGCGGCCGACCAGCGTTTCGGGGATCGCGACCACGGCCTCCTTCTCGGCAAAGCGCGCCACGCGGATGGCGGCCTGGCCAGCAGAGACGACCTGACCGGGATCGATCAGCGTCGCGGTGACAACGCCGGCAGTATCGGAGTGGAGCGTCGCGTAAGAGAGACTGTTCTTGGTGAGCTCGACCTGGCGCTCGGCGCGGTTGAGGCGGGCACGGGCTTCATCACCGGACGCCTTGGCCTGATCGAGCTGCGCCTGGGTCGCCCAGCCCTTGCTCTTCAATTCATTGGCGCGCCCTTCGGCGGCACTGGCCTGGGCCAGCACGCCGGTGGCGGCACTGAGCTCGGCCGCGGCCTGCTCGGCCTGAAGCCTCAGATCGATCTCGTCGAGCGTGCCGAGCGGCTGGCCGACCTGCACGGTCTGCCCGACTTCGACGAGCCGCTTGGCGACCTTGCCGGCCACGCGGAAGCCGATATCCGTCTCGATGCGCGGGCGGATGGTGCCAACGAAACTGCGCGACGGCGATTCCGGGGCGTATTGCACGGTGGTGACGAGAACCGGCCGTGCCGGCTTCGCTTCCGCCTCCTCCTTCTTTCCGCATCCGGCGAGGCCGATGGCGGGAACCAGAAGCAGCGCAGCAATGGCGGGTTTGCGGAGAGTGTCGAACAGGGGACCGCGGGACATGGCCGGATTTCCTTCGTGAGGCTTCCGGTAAACTAAGACTGACCACTGACGATTGTCAATATTCGTCACTAATCACGAAACCGCCATCATTTTTGAAGGATCGCGCAATGGAAAAAAGCGCCGGAGCATGGCTCCGGCGCTTTTGGCGTCTTGGGGTATGCCTTGCGGATTATTTGCCCGGCTGCGGCGCCTTGTCGGCCGAGGAGAATTCCGTTGCCGTGCCGTGATTGCCGGCGAGCACGAGAATGCCCGCGATCAGCGGCATGGCAGCCAGCACCAGCAGGCCGGTGGAGGTGCTGCCGGTGGCTGCCTTCACCCAGCCGATCAGATACGGCCCGCCGAAACCGGCGAGATTGCCGATGGAGTTGATCATGGCGATGGCGCCGGCGGCCGCGGCGCCGCTGAGCCACGCGGTCGGCAGCGTCCAGAACAGCGCGAAGGTGCAGAACACGCCGACGGCCGCCACGGTCAGCGCGATCAAGGTGATGGTCGGATTGCTCACCACGCCCGACACGGCCAGCGCGACGGCAATCAGCAGCAAGGGCAGGCCGACATGCCAGACGCGCTCACGCGTGCGATCGGAGTGGCGGGCCCACAGGATCATGGCGATCGAGCCGAAGGCATATGGGATCGCGGTGACGAATCCGGTCTGCACATTGGTGAAGCCGAACGCCTTCACGATCTGCGGCAGCCAGAACTGCATGCCGTAAAGGGCAGCGACAAAGCCGAAATAGATGACGCTGAGCGTCAGCACCTTTGGCGATGTCAGCGCCTGGCCGAGCGACATGCCATGGGCGCTTTCCTTGACGATGCGCTCGCTTTCGAGCTTGTCAGCCAGCCACATCTTCTGGTCCGGCGTCAGCCAGTCGGCCTTGGCCGGCTTGTCGGTGAGATAGAACCAGGTGACGATGCCGAGCAGCACCGAGGGAATGCCCTCGATGATGAACAGCCACTGCCAGCCCTTCAGGCCCATCATGCCGTCGAGGCCGAGTAGCATGCCCGAGATCGGCGCGCCGATGACGGTGGACACTGGCACGGCGATCGCGAAAGCCGCGAGGAAGCGGGCGCGATACTCGGCCGGATACCAATAGGTCAGATACAGGATGATGCCGGGGAAGAAGCCGGCTTCGGCAACGCCGAGCAGGAAGCGCAGCACATAGAAGCTGGTGGGGCCGCTGACGATGGCCATCAGCGCGGAAATGATGCCCCAACTCACCATGATGCGGGCGATCCAGCGGCTGGCGCCGAATTTTTCCAGCGCGATGTTGCTCGGGACCTCGAAGATGAAATAGCCGATGAAGAAAATGCCGGCGCCCCAGGCGAAGATGGTGGGCGAGAAATTCAGATCGGCATTCATGGTCAGCGCGGCGAAGCCGAGATTGACGCGATCGAGATAGGCCAGGAAATAAGCCAGGATCAGAAACGGGATCAGCCGCCAGGAGATGGCCCGGATGGTCGACGTTTCGAGACCGGACCTCGCGCTCGCTTCCGCGCGCGTGCCGATGGTGGTTTGGCTCATGTTTCACTCCCGTCAGTTTATTCTCGCGCGACCGGACGGCCGCGACTTGGCCGGGGTTTAGCGAAACTGTAGGGGTGCGGCACTATGTCAAACTCCGT
>NZ_JBIISY010000219.1:0-9582 GCF_044340795.1 Tardiphaga sp. | reverse complement strand
AATCTCGCCGAGCAGTATGGCGTCGATCAGCTGCGCTATTTCCTGCTGCGCGAAGTCTCGTTCGGGCAGGATGGCAGCTACAGCCACGAGGCAATCGTCAACCGCACCAATGCGGATCTCGCCAACGATCTCGGCAATCTCGCCCAGCGCTCGCTGTCGATGATCGGCAAGCAATATGGCGGCGTGCTCCCCACGCCGGGCGAATTCTCGGAGAACGACAAGGCTATCCTGGCGCAGGCCGATGCCATGCTGGAGCAGGCGCGCAGCGCCATGGCCACCCAGCAGATCCATCAGGCGCTGAACGCCATCTGGGCCGTGGTCGCCGAAGCCAACCGCTATTTTGCGGGCGAGGCGCCATGGGCGCTGGCCAAGACGGATCCAGCGAAGCAGGCAACCGTGCTCTACACCACGGCCGAGGTCGTGCGTCAGGTCGCGATCCTGGCGCAGCCCGTGATGCCGGCGTCCTGCGCAAAGCTGCTCGACGTGCTCGGCATCCCCGAAGACGCACGCGACTTCGCGGCGATCGCGACGCGCATCAAGCCGGGCACGCAGCTGCCGACCCCGACCGGCGTCTTCCCGCGCTATGTCGAGCCGGCGGCGGCGAGCTGAGAATCTGGCAATGCTGGTCGATAGCCACTGCCATCTCGATTTTCCGGATTTCGCCGACGATCTCGACGGCATCGTCGCCCGCGCGGAAGCTGCGGGCGTCGGAAAGCTGGTGACGATCTCCACCCGCGTGCGTCGCCTGCCGGCGCTGCTGGCCATCGCCGAGCGTTTTCCCAATGTCTATTGTTCGGTAGGCACCCATCCGCACAATGCCGACGAGGAAGACGGCATTTCTGCCGACGAGCTGATCGAACTCACCAAGCATCCGAAGGTGATCGCGCTCGGCGAAGCCGGTCTCGATAACTTCTACGAACATGGCTCCAGCGCTGCGCAGGAGCGGGGCTTTCGCGCCCATATCGCAGCAGCCCGCGCGACGGGGCTGCCGCTGGTGATCCACACCCGTGAAGCCGACGAACACTGCGGCGTCATTCTCGAGGACGAGATGGCGAAGGGCGCCTTCAAGGCGGTCCTGCATTGCTACACCGGTGGCCGCGAGCTTGCGATGAAGGCCATCGATCTCGGCCTGTCGATCTCCTTCACCGGCATCATCACCTTCAAGAAGTCGCAGGAGCTGCGCGACCTCGCCGCCGAACTGCCGGCCGACCGCATCATGGTCGAGACCGACGCGCCGTATCTCGCGCCCGGCAAGTGGCGCGGCAAGCGCAACGAGCCATCTTACGTCGTTGAAACCGCCAAGGTGCTCGCCGAGGCGCGCGGTGTTTCCTACGAAGAGCTGGCGAAGCAGACCACGGACAATTTCTTCCGCCTGTTCAGCAAGGCCTCCAGGGAAAGCATCGCTGCATGACGTTGGCGCTCACCATTCTCGGCTCCGGATCATCTGCGGGCGTGCCGCGCCCGGCGCTGGGCTGGGGCGCCTGCGATCCCGCCAATCCAAAGAACCGCCGCCGTCGCTGCTCCATGATGGCCGAACGCGTCGGCCCGGATGGCGTCACGCGCGTGATCATCGACACGTCGCCGGACCTGCGCGAGCAGTTGATCGATGCCGAGGTCGACGACATCGACGCGGTGTTCCTCACGCACGAACATGCCGACCAGACCCATGGCATGGATGACCTGCGCTCCGTGGTGCTGAAGCGCCGCAAGCGCATTCCGGTTTACATGAATGCCTCCACGGCGACCGACATCATGCTGCGCTTCGGCTACTGCTTCGAGTCACCGCCTGGCAGCGACTATCCGCCGATCCTCGATCGCCTCGACATCGAGGCAGGCGAGAGCCGCACCATCACGGGGAAGGGTGGTGACCTCACGCTGACGCCGTTCCTGGTCCAGCACGGCAACATCCCGGCGCTCGGCTATCGCATCGACGACACCGCCTATTCACCGGACCTGCACGACATCCCGAAAGAGAGCTGGCCGGCGCTGGAAGGTCTCGATCTCTGGATCATCGACGGGCTCCGCTACGCCCAGCATTCCAGCCATTTCAGCCTGAGCGACGCGCTAAGCTGGATCGAACGCTTCAAGCCGAAACGGGCGGTGATCACGAACATGCATGCGGACCTCGATTACGAAGCCGTGCGGACTGCCGTCCCGGAAGGTGTCGTGCCCGGCTATGACGGAATGCGGCTGGAGTTGCCGTAACACGCCGCCCCTCATGGTGAGCAGCGCGGACTTGCGCGCGTCTCGGATCATGGGTTGGTTTGGCGGTGGGAAGTCTACGGGCATACCGCTGCCATAAAACAACAGTGAGTTCCCTCAATTGTTCTGCTGACGAACAGCCGTCTTTCTGATGTCTTCGACTGGCAATGTCCGCTTTGCGACTCAATTAATCCCTTGCAGGTCGTATTCTTTTGGCACTTTCATTGCCGGCCCCCAGTCGCTTGGGGGCCGTTTTTTATGCGTGCGGGAGCCTTCCGTTGCCGGAGACAAAGAACTTCAGCTCTCGAACGATCCTGTCGACTTCACACGATCCCGCAGCATGAATTTCTGGATCTTGCCGGTGGACGTCTTCGGGATCGCGCCGAACATCACCGCCTTTGGTGTCTTGAAACCCGGCAACTGGTCGCGGCAGAAAGCGATGATCTCGGCTTCCGTCGCCGTCGCATTCGGCTTCAGTTCCACGAAAGCGCAGGGGACCTCGCCCCATTTCGGATCGGGCTTGGCGACCACCGAGGCGAACAGCACCGCCGGGTGCTTGTAGAGCACGTCCTCCACCTCCACCGACGAGACGTTCTCGCCGCCGGAAATGATGATGTCCTTGGAGCGGTCCTTGATGGTCACGTAGCCTTCGGCGTCCATCACGCCGAGATCGCCGGTGTGATACCAGCCGCCGGCAAAGGCTTCCTGCGTCGCCTTCTCGTTCTTGAGATAGCCCTTCATCACGATATTGCCGCGGAACATGATCTCGCCGATGGTCTCGCCATCAGCCAGCACCGGCTGCATGGTCTCCGGGTCCATCACCGTGAGCCCTTCCTGCGAGGGATAGGCCACGCCCTGGCGGCGCTTCATCCGGGCGCGCTCGTCCGGCGGCAGGTCGTCCCAGCCGGGCTGCTCCTCGCAGACCGAGGCCGGACCATAGGTTTCCGTCAGACCGTAGACATGGGTCAGCTTGATCCCGATCCGCTCGGCGCCGGCGAGTACGGCCATGGGCGGCGGCGCACCGGCGATCGAGCCGCGGATCACCGGGCCGCCGGCATAGGTTGGCGCATCCGGCGCATTGATCAGCGTGTTGTAGACGATCGGCGCGCCCGACATGTGGGTGACACCGTGCTCACGCATCAGCGCGAAAATCCTGGTCGGCTCGACCTTGCGAAGGCAGACATTGATGCCCGCCGTCGCGGCCACCGCCCAGGGCAGGCACCAGCCGTTGCAGTGGAACATCGGCAGGGTCCAAAGATAGGCGGGGTGCCGGCCAAGATCGGTCGCCATCACATTGCCGATGGCATTGAGATAGGCGCCACGGTGATGGGTGACGACGCCCTTGGGATTGCCTGTGGTGCCGGAGGTGTAGCCGAGCGCGATGGCATCCCATTCGTCGAGTGGGAAGGCAGATGAGAAGTCGGGACTGCCCTGCGTGAGCGCGTCCTCATATTCCAGTTCTCCGATCCCTTGTGGAGCGGAGAAGGCGACGTCGTCGACATCGATCACCAGGGGCTTGGGGCCGCTCATCAGGCCGAGCGCATCGGTGATCACAGCCGCGAATTCCGGATCGACCAGCAGCACCTTGGCGGCGCCATGGTCCAGTTGGAAGGCGACGGCGGCGGCGTCGAGCCGGACATTGATGGCATGGATCACGGCGCCGGCCATCGGGATCGCGAAATGGGCCTCGTTCATCGCCGGCACGTTTGGCAGCATGGCAGCGACCGTGTCGCCGCGGCCGATGCCACGGCCGGTCAGGAACGATGCGAAGCGGCGGCAGCGCTCCTGGGTCTGGGACCAGGTGAAACGGCGGTCCTCATAGATCGCGCTGAGATGGTTCGGATAAACGGCCGCGCTGCGAGTGAGGAAGCTGATCGGCGACAGCGCCACGAAATTCGCAGCGTTCTGGTCGAGCCCGATGCTGTAGACGCCCTGATCCGGTATCATTTTGCACTCTTCTATTAAATTCAGTGTGATATTTGTAATATCTCACATATCAGTTGAGCAGCGGAATTCTCTTCCGAAATTGGATCATTCAAGGCGCATAACCTTCTGAATTTGATCGAATTACAGGAATCCGATCGAAATCCAGGGGAAGATCGCCACGATGATCAGGCCCACCAGCAGTGCCAGCAGATAGCCGAGGATCGGCCGTATGCCTTCTGCCGGATCGACCCGCCCGATCGCGCAGGCGGCATAATAGCCGACACCGAACGGCGGTGCGAAGAGCCCGATCCCCATCGCAAGGATCACGATCATCGCATAGTGGACCTCGTGGACCCCGACCAGCCGGGCGATCGGGAACAGCAGGGGTCCGAACAGCACGATGGCCGGGATGCCTTCCAGCACGCTGCCGAGGATGATGAAGGCGACGATGGAGACCGCGATGAAGGTGGCGGCGCCTCCGGGCAGGCCGGTCATGGCGGCCGCCAGCGAGCGCGAGAAGCCGGACTGGGTCAGGCCCCAGGCCATGCCGGTGGCGGTTCCGATGATCAGCAGGATGGCGCCGGACAGGCAGGCGGTGTCCACCAGCATCTTGTGCAACCGCGACCAGTCGAACTGGCGATAGATCAGCAGGCCCGCCAGCACGGCATAGACGATGCCGATGGTGGAGACCTCGGTGGCCGTGGCGATGCCCTCGACCACCGCGGCGCGGATCACGAATGGCAGCGCGATGGCCGGCAGCGAGATAATGAAGGCCTTGCCAATCTCGGAGCCGGTCGCCCGCTTCACATGGCTGAGGTCCTCGCCGCGATAGCGCCACCAGACCAGCATGCCGAGCGTGATGGCCAGCACCACGCCGGGCAGCAGGCCGCCGGTGAACAGTGCGGCGATGGAGACGCCGGTGACCGAGCCGATGGTGATCAGCACAAGGCTCGGCGGAATGGTCTCGGTCTGCGCGCCGGTGGCAGAGAGCAGGGCGACGAGATCGCCCGGCTTCGCGCCGCGCTCCTTCATTTCCGGAAACAGCACCGGCGCCACCGCGGCCATGTCGGCCGCCTTGGAGCCGGAAATACCGGAGACGAGATACATTGCACCGATCAGCACGTAATGCAGGCCGCCGCGGACATGGCCAAGCAGGCTGGCCAGGAACGACACCATGGCCCGCGCCATGCCCGTCATCTCGATGAGCAGGCCAAGGAACACGAACAGCGGCACCGATAGCAGGATCAGATGGCTCATGCCCTCGTCCATGCGGCCGATCAGAACCATGATCGGGGTACGCGTGGTCAGCGCCATATAGCCGAAGATCGCGAGACCGAATCCGAACGCGATCGGCACGCCGACAAAGACGCAGAGCGCGACCACGCCGACGAAGAAGATGATCAGGTTGAGATTGCCGAGGGTGCGCAGGAATGGCTCGGCGAGCCAGAACACGCCCATGATGGCAACGACAGTGCCGAGCGCCATCAGCACGGTCTTGGGTTGGCCGTAGCGGAGCAGGCGCAGGAAGGCGAACACAATCATCAGCGAGATGCCGACGGGCAGGGCCGCAGCGCGAAAGCTGTTGGCGATCTGCAGGGCCGGGGTCGTGATGTAGCTTTCCTCATAGGCGTATTCGTAGGACGGCGCGACGATCATCAGCAGGAAGGCCAGCGCCGCGCAGGTCGCCACCACGTCGAGGAAGGCCCACATCCGCGGGCCGGCGGTCGCCACTAGCGCCGTCATGCGCATATGCTCGCCGCGCCGGAACGCGACCACCGAACCGAGCATCGCCAGCCACAGGAACAGGATCGAGGCCAGTTCGTCCGACCACACCAGCGGCCGGTGCAGGCCGTAGCGCGCGACCACGCCGGCGAACAGGATGGCGATCTCAGCGACAACCAGGATCGCCACCGGGATTTCCACCAGTGTGCCGAGGATCCGCTCCAGCGATGTCAGCCATCCCTTCGGACGGGTGACATCGGGTGTCATCCCGCCCTGCGGCTGTGCGAGTTCGGCGTGAGCCATGACGGTGCTTTAGGCCAGCTTGCCGACGGACTTTTCGAGCAGCGACCAGGCCTGGTCGCCATATTTGCCCTTCCATTCCGCATAGAAACCGGCCGAGCGCAGCTTGTCGCGAAACGGCGTGACCTCGGGCTGATTGAAGAGCAGGCCCTTGGCGAGCAGTTCCTCTCGCACCGTGGCGTTCAGTTTGGCGGTGTCCTCGCGCTCCTTGACCGCGGCGGCGTTGATGTTCTTCGCGACGATCTCGCGGAGATTGGCGGGCAGGCGCTCCCAGGCGCGGCGGTTGGCGAGGAACCAGAAACCGTCCCACATGTGGTTGGTCATCGAGCAGTATTTCTGCACTTCGTAGAGCTTCGCCGTGGAGATCAGGGCCAGCGGATTCTCCTGGCCCTCGACGACCTTGGTCTGCAGCGCCGAATAGACCTCGCTGAAATTGATCGAGGCGGGCGCGGAGTCGAACGCCTTGTACATCGAGGTCCACAGCGGTGACACCGGCACGCGGATCTTGAAGCCCTTGAGGTCCTCCGGCCCGTTGATCGGCCGCGTCGACGAGGTGGTCTGGCGGAAACCGTTGTCCCAGATCTTGTCCATGACAACGAGATTGGCCTTGGTGATCTCGCCGCGCACATAGGCGCCGAGCTCGCCATCCATGGCCTTCCACACGGTCTCGTAATCCGGGAATGCAAAGCCGATGCCGTTGATCGACGCAGCCGGCACGAGCGTGGCGAGGATCAGGCCCGACAGCGTGAAAAACTCGACGCCGCCCGAACGGATCTGGCTCAGCATGTCGGTGTCCGAGCCGAGCTGGTTGTTCGGAAACACCTGCAGGTCGACCTTGCCACCCGTTTCCGTCTTGATCGCCGCCGACATTTCGCGGGCGCGGACGTTCAGCGGATGCGTATCCGGCAGGTTGTTTGCGTATTTGTAGACAAATTCGGCCTGCTGAGCGCGGGCCACCAGAGGCATCCCAATGCCACCCATGGCAGTTGCGGCGGCCGATGCCTTCAACAGAGTGCGGCGTGAAATGGTCATTTTGTTTCTCCCTGCCATGTCTTCGTTTGCTTTTGTGATGGCGAAGACCCTTGCAGCTTGGTCATCATGTCGCAGCAGCCCGGTCAAGCCTTTTCGGGTGAGACCAAAGGCGGACGCGGCCTGGGCGGCCTCGACTTCGGGCGGTCTTTCGTAGAAAGCATTGCCGCAACAATGACGCTGTGCAGCCGCCGGGTTGCCGCAAGAAAACTGAGGAAAATCGCATGACCAAGGACCATGGCGTTGCCATAATCACCGGCGGCGCATCGGGTATCGGGCTCGCCATTGCCAAGTCGGCCGTAGGTGAGGGGTGGAAGGTCCTTCTCGCCGACCTCACCCAGCCCGCGCTGGACGCTGCCAAGGCGCAGGTCGACGCGATCAAGCCGGGCGTGACCCGGACCGTGGTCATGGACGTCGCCAATGAGGAGGCGGTCATCGCCGGCCTCAGGGATTGCGAAGCCGGCTTTGGGCCGGTCCGTGGGCTCGTGAACTCAGCCGGGATTGGCCGCCAGGTCCCGTTCTTCGAAACCTCCGTCAAACTGTTCCGGGAGATCCTCGACATCAATCTGGTCGGCACCTTTGCGGTGGCCAAGGAAGCCGCGCGGATGATGAAGGCCCATGGCGGCGGTGCCATTGTCAATGTGGCATCGGTGTCCGGCATCCGCGGCAATATCGAGCGCGCGGCCTATGGCGCGTCCAAGGGCGGCGTCATCACGCTGACCCAGGTCATGGCCAGCGAGCTGGCGCCGCTGAAAATCCGCGTCAACGCCATCGCCCCGGGCCCGTTCGAGACCCCCATGGTTCAGGAGATGCACACGCAGGCAACCCGCGAAGCCTGGATGCAGGTCGTACCGCAGCGGCGCTATGCCGAGCCGGCCGAGGTCGCCGGCGCCGCGATGTTTCTGCTGGATGACAACAAATCGAGCTTCGTCACGGGCCACGTGCTCAATGTGGACGGTGGCTTTGCCGCGCATGGGCTGCTGCCGAAATATCCGTAAGGCGAGCCTCATCCTCAGAAATTGAACGTCGATGACAGCATGTAGGTCCGTGGCTGGCTGAGGGCCACGAAACCGTTATTCCCCGTCACCCAGTAGTTCGCGCCGAGCACGTTCTCGACATTGAAGCGGACCACCACCGGCTTGTTGTTCCAGGGCGAGGCAAAGGTGTAGCGCGCACCGAGATCCAGCCGGGTCCATTCCGGGATCAGAAGGGCCCGGTTGGTGTTGCTGACATATTGCTCGTCCGTATAGGTCACACGTCCGTTCAGCGTGAACCCGCGCAGGAACGGCGTGTCCCATTCGCTGCCGAGGACGACACGGACGGCCGGTGCCCCTTGCGCCCGTGCGCCATCGAGGGCGCCGTTCTGGGTGCGGGTGAGACGCCCGTCGATGAAGGTGGCGCCGCCGAGCAGACGCACGCCCTCGACGACTTCGCCGAACACATTGAATTCGATACCCCTGTTGGTCTGTTCGCCATCGACAGTCAGCACCGGCAACGGCGTACCTGGGACCGTGATGGTGCTCGGCTGGGTGATCTGGAACGCGCTCACAGTGGTGGCGATACGACCCCAGTCCACCTTGATGCCGGTCTCATATTGCTCGGTCATGTAGGGCGGCAGTACCTGCCCGGAATTCTGGAACGTGTTGCCGACAACAGTACCTTGCTGCAGACCTTGAATATAGTTCGCGTAAAGCGAAACGTTTTCGACCGGTTTGATCACCAGCGCATAGGACGGGCTCCAGGCCGCAGAGTCGTAGCCGAGGGTCTTCACGCCTGTCTGTCCGTTGAAATTCTCTGCCTCCACATGCTGGCGACGAACGCCGACCGTGAGCTGGATGCGCTTGTCGAGGATTGACATCGTATCGGCAACGCCGACGCTGGTCAGGCCGATCTGGTAGGTGTTGGGAATTGGGCGGCCGGGATCGGGCACATAAGGCGAGGGGCCGAAAACCGGATTATAGATGTTGGACGCGACCGTAACGCCGGACAGCGCAAAATTGTCGCCGCCGGGATTGCTGACCTTCGACCAGTTGACGTTGAACTCATGTTCGACCGGACCGGTCGTGACCGTCGTCCGGACGCCGGCCAGTGCCGACATCGGATTGACATAGGTGCGCTGCTGGAACGGCTCGAAGCTGAAATTGCCGTTCAGGTTCGAAATCGCGGAATTGGCGAGCAGGCGGTAGTTTTCGAATCGCTGGGTACCGGCGGCTGCGTAGACCGTTACATTGTCGGAGATATCGGCCTCGCCGCGCGCCATGCCATAGAGCGATCGCGAGCTTTCAAAAGCCCAGGACGGCGCCAGGCTCTTTGTGCTGTCCGGCGGCGTCGGCACGCCGGTAAGCCCGGCAATGCTGATGAAACGCATCGTCGCCGAGATATCATCGGCCTGATAGCCAAGGT
>NZ_JBIISY010000022.1:0-43764 GCF_044340795.1 Tardiphaga sp. | reverse complement strand
CTGTCCGCCATCGCGGTGCGTGCCGGCTTTCGGCCGAATGGCCTGCCATTCGGCGTCACACTCATTGGACGCGCATTCGAGGATGGAGCGATCGCCGCGCTGGGCAACCGGTTCGAAGGATGCCAGCACAGTCCCGCGTCATTATCATCCGCGAAACAGTCCGGCCGGATATCCATTGCGGTCGTCGGCGCACATCTGTCGGGCCAGCCACTGAACCCGCAATTGCAGGAACGCGATGGCCGTCTGCTCGCGACCACGCGCACCGCGCCCGGCTATGCGCTCTACGCCCTCGACGGCAGCGTTCCGGCCAAGCCGGGCCTCATTCGCGATGCCGATGCCGCCGGCCATATCGAGGTCGAGATCTGGGATCTGCCGGCCGAGGGATTTGGCACCTTCGTGGATGCCATCCCGGCACCGCTCGGCATCGGTACGCTGACGCTCGAAGATGGCAGCCAGGTCAAAGGCTTCCTGTGCGAGCCGTTCGCGCTCAAGGGCGCGACCGATATCACCCATTTCGGCGGCTGGCGTGCCTATCGCGCCAGTGTGGTTTGAACCTGTTCATTCTGACCTGAGGAGAGAGTGGCTATGCGAACGTTGATTGATCGCCGGAGTGTTATTGTTGGACTAGGTGCGGCCGCCGTTGCGGCGCCGACGATCGTCAGGGCCCAGAACCCGACGGTCATCCGCGTCGGCGCGCTGAAGCTGATCCATTCGATTGCGCCCTACTTCTATGAGCGCTTCGTACCGGCCGGCTACAAGGTCGAGGTGCTGCCGTTCGAAACGCCGACGGAATGCAAGACGGCGGTGGTGACCCGGTCGGTCGATTTCGGGCATTTCGGCATCGCTGCCGGTCAGCTCGGCGCCGCTGCCGGCGAGCCGATCGTCCTGATCGCCTCGACCTGCAATCGCGGCATGGCGATCATCGCCAAGAAGGACAGCCCGATCCACGCTATCAAGGATCTCAAGGGCAAGCGCGTCGCCGTTTTCCCCGGCACCACCCAGGAAGTGTTCTTCCTTGAGCGCCTGCGCATGGAAGGCATGTCGATCAAGGATGTCGAGCCGGTGCGCGTCTCCTTCAGCGAGATGCATATCGCTCTGGCGCGCGGCGATGTCGATGCCTATGTCGGCGCCGAGCCGGGCCCCGGCGTGTCGCTCTCGACCGGTGTCGGCCAGCTTGTCGAATACCCCTATTCGACGGCGATGGGTTCGCTGAACATGGTGTTCGGCACCCATCGCGACACCATCACCAACAAGCCGGACCTCGTCCGCACCATGCTCGGCATCCACCAGCAGGGCACCGACTATGCCTCCAAGAACAAGGATGAGCTTGTGGCCATGGCCTCGTCCCGGCTCGGCCAGAAAAAGGAAGCCATCGAAGCGTCGGTTCCGAATGTCGAGCTGACCTGGCGCTTCGGCGCGACCCAGATCCAGCAGGCCAAGGTTTACGCCGACCACATGCTGGCGCTGAAGCAGATCAAGCGTCTGCCCGACTTCGCCACGTTCATCGACACCAGCTTTGTCGACGCGTTGAAGCCGGCATGAGCCACATGGTCATGACTTCCACCGAGAAGGCGGTCGATGCGCAGCGCCGGCCACTGGTGCCGGCGTCTGCGCGGCGACGGCTGGTCACCCTCGCACAGGCGCTCATCCTGCCGGTGGCGCTGCTGCTGTTCTGGCACTTCATGACGGCCGGCCGCCCGGCCAGCCTGATTCCGCCGCCGATGGAGGTCTGGCTCGAACTGCAGGACCTCGCCGTCGGCGGCATCAATGACGACGCCTATAGCGGCACGCTGCTGACGCATCTGCTCGCCTCGGTCGGCCGCGTGTTCGGCGGCTTCGGACTTGCGGTGCTGGTGGCCCTGCCGCTCGGCATGTTGATCGGACGCATCGAACCGATCCGCAAGCTGCTCGAACCGACGCTGCAGATCATGCGGCCGATCCCGGTCACCGCCTGGCTGCCGCTGGCCATGATCATTTTCGGCCTCGGTCCGCGCTCCGCATTCTTCCTGGTTTTTCTCGGCGCGTTCTATCCGGTCCTGCTCAATACGGTGTTCGGCGTCCGTTCGGTCGAGCCGCGCCTGTTCGAGGCCGCATCCATGCTCGGATGTCTGGGATCGGCGCAATTCTTCCGCGTCGTGCTGCCGGCTGCGTTGCCCTCGATCTTCACCGGCCTGCGTCTCGGCCTTGGTTTTTCCTGGGTGGTGATCGTGGTCGGCGAGATGACGGGCGTGCCGACCGGCCTGGGTGCCATCATCATGGAAGCCCGCCAGCTGTCCCGCACCGAAATCGTGATCTGCGGCATGCTGGTCATCGGTGTTTTCGGTTTCCTGTCGGATCAGGTCATCATGTGGATCGGCCGACGCCTGCTCGCCTGGAGTCCTTCCCATGTCTGACAGCGCCCTCCCCATCCTCGAAATCAAGAATGTCAGCAAGACATTCGCGATGAACGGCCAGTCGGTCGAGGCCTTGCGCAATGCCAATCTGACGGTGCGAAAGGGCGAGTTCATCTGCCTGATCGGCGCCTCGGGCTGCGGCAAGTCGACCTTGCTGCGCATGGTCGCTGGCTTCGAGACGGCCACCAGCGGCGACGTTCTGATGTGGGGCATGCCGGTGATTGGCCCCAATCCCACCCGCGGCATGGTGTTTCAGGACTATGGTTTGTTTCCATGGCTCACGGTGCGCGACAATATCGGCTTCGGACCGAAGTCCCGCGGTCGCGCCTCGAAGGAAGTTGCCGAGACCGCTGACAAGTTCATCGAGCTCGTCGGATTGCAGCGCTTCGCCAACGCCTATCCGCATCAATTGTCCGGCGGCATGAAGCAGCGCGTTGCCATCGCCCGCGTGCTCGCCAATGACGCCGAAGTCGTGCTGATGGATGAGCCGTTCGGTGCGCTCGACGCCATGACGCGCGAACGCCTGCAGGACGAGCTGGTGGAAATCTGGTCGCGCACCAAGCTGACGGTGCTGTTTGTCACCCATGCCATCGACGAAGCGGTGTTCCTGGCTGATCGCGTGGTGGTGATGTCACCAGGTCCGGGCCGGATCGACAGCGAATATGCCATCGACCTGCCGCGGCCGCGCGACATTGCGAGCTCCGAATTCAACGAGTGGCGCCGCATCCTGTCCAGCAAGCTGCACAGCCATCACGGCCGCAAGGTGGCCTAAAACAGAACGTCCGCTCTACGCCAGAAGCGGGCATGTCGAGCTGTGGTTGCCTACGATCATCTTGGCTCACGATCAGTAAAGTCGAATATGAGATAGCATTGAGCAAGAAATCTCATGTCTTCGAAGCATTCGGACACACACGATCGAAGCACAAAGTAACGCATTGGCATGATGCACGTTTCCTCGTATCGCCATTCTAACTATAGCGCTTCGCCTTGCCGTCCTCGGCATACCAGTCGAACTCTTCGTCCGAGAGATTGACGATCACATTCTGGATCTGGGTGTATTCCTCATAGGCGACCACCCCGTTCTCACGCCCGATTCCGCTCATCTTGAAGCCGCCCCAGGGTGAGCACGGATCGATGCGGTGATGGTCGTTGATCCAGACGATGCCGCTCTGCAGCCGGTGCGCGACGCGATGGGCGCGGGTGACGTCACGGGTCCAGATCGAGGCGGCGAGACCGAATTCGGTGCCGTTGGAAATGGCGATCGCCTCTTCCTCGGTGTCGAACGGGATGACGCAGACGACCGGGCCGAAGATCTCTTCCTGCGCGATGCGCATGCCCGGCTTCACTCCGGTGAAGATGGTCGGCTGGTGAAAATAGCCTTGTTCGAAGGCCGCGCCGTCCGGCCGCTTGCCGCCAGCTGCGAGGGTCGCGCCCTCCTCCAGGCCGATCTTCACATAGCGCTCGGTGAGATCGCGCTGCTTTGCTGACACCAGCGGTCCCATCTGGGTCGCCATGTCCTGCGGGTCGCCGAGCCGGATCGCATTGGTGCGCCTCACCAGCTCAGTGACGACGGCATCATGGACCGACCGGTGCACGAGAAGACGCGCGCCCTGCACACAGGTCTGGCCGGTGGCGATGAAGGATGCGAACAATGCCGCGGCAACGCCGCGTTCGATCGGCGTATCCTCGAACAGGATAACCGCAGCCTTGCCGCCAAGCTCGGCCGAGACCTTTGTGAGATTGGCGCCGGCGAGCGATGCGACCATCTTCCCGGTTTCAGTGCCGCCGGTGAGATCAATTTTCTTGATGCGCTTGCTGGTCGTCAACGCCTTGCCTGCGGTCGCGCCATAGCCCGGCACGACATTGTAGACGCCATCCGGCACGCCGGCTTCTTTGAAAATGTCGCCGAGCAACAGCGGCGTGATCGGCGCCAGTTCGCTCGGCTTCACCACCATCGTATTGCCCGCCGCCATGGACGGCGCGATCTTCTTGGTCAGGATCAGTAGCGGATGATTCCACGGTGTGACGTGGCCGACCACGCCGAGCGGGACGCGACGGGTGTAATTCAGGAAATTGCCGCCGAAGGGCGGCACGGTGTCCTCATGCGTCCGCGCCAGCGCGCCGAAATAGCGGAACCATTCCGGCAGGCGGCCGAGTTGCGCGCTCATCTCGCGACGTGCGCGACCGATCTGGTCGATCTCGATGGTGACGAGTTCGGGCAGCTTCGCAGCCAGCAATTCGCCGGCGCGATGCATGATATCGCCGCGCACGGCGCCGGGCGTCGCTGCCCAGACCGAGGCCGCGCGCTCGGCGGCGTCGATGGCGCGGTCGATATCTCTCTCGTCGCCTTCGGCGACATCCGCGAGATGGCTGCGATCCTTGGGATTCTCGACCCGGATCACGCCCCCGGAGGACGCCGGCAGGAAGCGGCCGTCGATATAGAGGCCGTAAGGCTTGCCGTCATTCATCATGCTCTGCTCTCCCTGCGTCAGGCGATCCGGAACAGCCGGCTGGCATTGCCGAACAGGATTTTCTCGCGGTCTCCGTCCGAGAGCTTGGCCTGCCTGACGAGGCCGACCGGATCGTCGTCGCCCATGTCGAACGGATAGTCGGAACCCATCATCACGCGATCGACGCCCACCATCGCAATGAGCTGCTCGATCAAGGTCGGCGAGAAGACGCAGGTATCGAACCAAAAGCGCTTGAGATAGGTGGACGGCGCCTCCGGAATCAGCCGGCGCACTTCGGGACGCACCTTCCAGGCATGATCCATGCGCGCGGCATAGAATGGATAATAGCCGCCGCCATGGGCGATCACCACATCGAGACCGGGATGGCGATCGAGGATGCCGCCCATGATGAAATGCGCGATCGCCATGGTCTCTTCGACGGGCTGGCCGACGCTGTTGACCATGAAGAAGTCGCCGAGCCGCTGGCCATGGGAGAAGCCGAGCGGATGCACGAACAGCGGCGCGCGCAGCTCTGCCAGCCGCGCATAGAGCGGATCGAAGGCGGCGTTGGAGAGTTCGAGGTCCTCGACGCGGGTATCGACCTGGAAACCGCGCAGGCCGAGCGTCTCGACGCCATGCACAGCCTCTTCGATAGCCCGCTGCGGAAAGCGCATCGGCAACGTGCCCATGCCGGCGAAATGCTGCGGGTCCTGCGCCACCAGCGCGGCGATATCCTCGTTCTGCACGCGTGACAGCGCGACCAGAAGCTCCTCGTCGGCCCAGTAGTTCTGCTGTGCCGGCGCCGGTGCGACCACCTGGATGTCGACGCCCATCTTCGCCATCATCTCGCGGCGTTTGGCGACATCCAGCATCAGGCCGGGCAGGATCTTGCCCTGCTCCGCATCGGTGTCACGGCTCGCCGGCGACATGTCGCGGCGATAGGGATTGCTCATCGGATCATATTTGCCGGCCACCAGCGGCTCGACGCGCTTGCTGAGGGCGTGGGTATGCATGTCGATGATGGGCATGAAAGTTCTCTTTTCAGTGGAGTTCGGCCGCGGCCGGGGCGCGGTGATGCCAGTCGGTCGCGCCCTGATAGGCATGTGCCGTCCGCAGCATGGTGGCTTCGCTGTAAGGCCGGCCGACCAGTTGGAACGCGATGGGAAGGCTGGCGCTGTCGAAGCCTGATGGCACCGAGGCGCCGGGCAGCCCGAGATAATTGATGCCACGGGTGCAATGGGTGAGCTGGCCGATGATGCGCGCGACGTCGGCGGGATCCCCTTCGGTGGTCGCGGCGATGGTCGGCACCGGGATGGAGATGGCGGGCAGCAGAGCGAGATCCGCATCGCCGATGCAGGACGCGACCCAACCCTCGGTGAGCTGCGCGCGCAGCGACAGTGCTTCCACATAGCGCGTGGCAGGATAATACAGGCCAGGCTCGATACGGGCGCGGACCTGATCGGCATACTCCTGCGGACGTTCGATCAGCCAAGGGCGATGGATGGTCGCGGCCTTGACGCTCATGACAAGCTGCATCAGCGCATTGATGAGCGCCATGTCAGGCGGCGCAGTTTCCGAAATCGTGGCACCGAGCGAGGTGAGCGTCCTGATCGCCTCGTCCAGCGCAGCCGCGATCTCCGGATGCAACAGTTCCCGATAATAGCCGCCGGGCACGGCGATGCGCAGGCTGGCGATGCCGGCATCGATGCCTGTAAGATAGTCGCGCGCAGCGATGACCGAGAGGATGATGGCCGCGTCCTTGGCGGTGCGCGTCAGCGGGCCGGAGCAATCGAGCGAGGCCGAGAGCGGCATCACGCCATCCGTCGGCACCAGGCCCCAGGTCGGCTTCAGCCCGATCAGCCCGCACATGGCGCCAGGGTGGCGCAGCGAGCCGCCGGTATCGGTGCCAAGCGAGGCAGTGACCAGCCGTGCCGCCACGGCAACGCCGGAGCCGGACGACGATCCGCCCGGCACATGCGCGAGATTCCAGGGATTGCGGGCATGGCCGAGGGATTCGTTATAGCCGGTCGGGCTCATGGCGAATTCGGCAAGCTGCAGGCGGCCGAGATCGAGCGCGCCCGCCGCATCGAGCCGGGCGATCGCCGTCGATGTGACCTCGGCACGAAAATTTTCGCGGATTTTCGAGCCCCCGCCGGAAAGATCGCCAGCGCGGTAGAAGAGGTCCTTATGCGCCAGCGGCACCCCATGCAGCGGCGCCAAGGCTGCGCCGGAAGCCCGCCGCTTGTCTGCAGCTGCCGCAGCATTCAACGCGCGCGCGTCGTCGAGACGGACGACGGCATTGAGCTTGTGGCCAATACCGGCGAGACGATCGAGCGCGACGGTGGTCGCCTGCACCGACGTCACTTCGCCATCCGCAATGGCCTTGGCGAGCGCGCCGAGATCGAGGGCTGCAATCTCCGTGGCCTGCATCAGGACCTGTCCGCTTTGGCGAGCCACGCCTGGTAGGCATAGGGCGACGAATCGAACGGCATCGCGCGCGCGGCCTCGACCGCAATACGCGCATTCACGTCGGTGACGAGCGCCGCCGCACGCGCAGTGCGGCTGGCGGCGTCCGACGCCTGGTTCAGTTCGGCTGCGACCTGCCGCAAAAGGTCTTCACTCATCACAACCTCACTGCACGCCGAGGCGCTGGAACAGCACATCGGTCTGGTTGTTCAGCTCCTCCGCCGTGCCGTGATGCACGACCTGCCCGGTCTCCAGCACATAAACGCGATCGGCAACCGCAAGCGCGCTGTAAAGATTTTGCTCGACCAGGAGGATCGAGAGCCCCTCCTTCTTCAGATCGACGATGATGGTTTCGAGATGCTGCACCATCACAGGCGCGAGACCTTCCGACGGCTCGTCCATCAGGATCAGTTCGGGATCGATCATCAGCGCGCGGCCGACCGCGAGCATGCCGCGCTCGCCGCCGGAGAGCTGGCCGCCACGATGATGGCGCCGCTCCGCCAGACGCGGAAAGATCCCGAATACGCGATCGAGAGTCCATCCATCCCTGGCGCGGGCGCTCTTGAGCATGGTGAGATGCTCGGTGACCGTCAGCGACGGGAATAGCCGGCGGCCCTGCGGCACGATGGCAATCTTCTGCGCGGCGATGTCGTGCGCGGGCAGCCCGATCAGGCTTGCGCCACGCCATGTGATCGTGCCTGACCGCACTTGCGGTGGCACGAGGCCCATGATGGAGCGGATCACTGTGGTCTTGCCCATGCCGTTGCGGCCGAGCAGTGCCACGATTTCACCCGACTTGACGTCGAGCGAGACGCCGCGCACCACGACGGCATCTCCATAGCCGCTATGCAGATCACGGATCTCAAGCATGACGCGGCTTCCCGAGATAGACTTCCTGAACCTTGGCGTTGCGGCGGATGCCCTCCGGCGGTTCCTCCACCAGCACGCGGCCCTCGAACATGCAGGTGACGTGATCGACCAGGCCGAGCGCGAGATCCATGTCGTGTTCGATCAGGATCACGGTGATGGCCGGATCGAGCGCGCGAATGACTTCCGCGATCATCGAGCGCTCCGACGGCGACAGGCCGGCCGCCGGCTCGTCGAGCAGCAGCATGGTCGGTGTCGTCACCAGCGCGATGGCGATTTCGAGCTGACGTTGCTCGCCATAGGACATTTCCTTGACGATCACGTCGGCACGCCCGGCAATGCGCGCTGCCTTCAGCGCGGCCGCGATGCGTGCGGATTCGCTCTCGTCCGGATCGGGTGAACCGAACAGCGAGAATTTCTTCGGCTTCAGTCCGCGCAGCGCCAGCATCATGTTGTCCTGCACGCTGAGCGTGGGGAACAGATTGGTGATCTGGAAGGTGCGCGAGATGCCAAGCTGGGCGCGTCGATGCGGCGGCAGTCTGGACACGTCGTGGCCATTGAACATGATCTTGCCGGAAGTCGGCGGATGCGCGCCGGCGATGGCATTGAACAATGTCGTTTTACCGGCACCGTTGGGCCCGATGATGGCGCGGCGCTGGCCGCGCGGCACCGTCAGGCTGACGCCGTCGACCGCCTTCAAGGCGTCGAAAGCCACCGTAACATCGCTCAGCGTCAAAGTCGGTTCGGACACGAATTATTCCTGATGAAGAACACAAAGCCTGGATGTCGCCCCCGCTTCCGCGGGGACGACGAGTAGCGATCAGGTCTTCTTGATGCCCTGGAAGGTCCGCGAGTAAGGCGGCTGCTTCAGGTAGGTTGCCGGATCGTATTTCCAGAACTGCGAGACATTCGGATAGGTCTCGATTGGCGCGTTCCAGAACTTGCCATCGGCGCGCTTGACGACCTTGCGGATGTAGACGTCGTAGATCGGGTTGCCGTAATCGTCGAACTTGACGGTCTTGCCGAGCGGAGAGTTATCGAGTTCGGTCTTCAGCACTGTGTCGATGAAAGTCTCGCGATCCTCGACCTTGCCGCCCATCTTCTTCAGCGCAGCGTCGATCCACATCATGCCCGAGTACATGGAAAAGCCGTAGAGCGACGGGATCTTGCCGTATTTGGCCTCATAGTCCTTGGCGAATTTCGCGGTGGTCGGCACGTCCGAACCTTCGGCGAAATGCGCGGCGGCGACGATGCCTTCGCATTCCGGGCCCATGGTGCGGATCACCGACTGGTCGGTGCCGTTCATGGCCATCAACAGCGGCGTCTTCTCCTTCAGACCGAAGGACGCATATTGCTGAATCAAACGCGTGGAGTCGGCGCCGGTCTCCATGGCGAAGATCGCATCGACCTTGAGATCGGCCAGCTGGCCGAGATAGGGGCTGAAATCCGCGGTGTTCAGCGGATGCCAGAACTGCTGCACGATGGTTCCGCCGCCTTCGGTGAAGACCTGGGCGAGACCGCCGCATTGTTCATGGCCGAAGGTGTAATCCTGGCTGATGGTGGCGATGCGCTTGTAGCCCTGCTTCAGGCACCAGTCACCGAACGGGTGGGTGAAGGCCGAGGCCGTGTAGCCGGCGACGCGGATCACGTTCTTGATGCGTGCGCGCTGGGTGAGATCATCGGCGGCGATGATCGGAATGAAGTAAGGCGTGCCGGTGCCCTTGACGTAGTTGGCGACGGCAAGACCGGTATTGGCAAGCAGATTGCCGATCAGCATGTGGCAATTGCCCTGCTCCACCAGGCGACGCGCCTTCTGCAGCGCAGTGTCCGGGTTCGAGGCGTCATCCTCGATCACGAGTTCGACCTTGCGGCCGCCCATCTCGTTTTTCACCTGCTCGAGATAGAACTGCACGCCTTCGACCATTTCCTTGCCGCCCGAGGCGACGACGCCGGTCAGCGGCGCCAGCAGCCCGATCTTGATCGGGGTCGCCTGCGCCTGCGCGGCGCGCCAGGGTGCTACGCCAACACCCGCTGCAGCAACTGCGGCGGTCGAAGTCTTGAGAAATTGTCTGCGATCCATCTCGAAGCCCTTTCGTGAGAAACCCGATTGAAACGGAAGTGAGCGTGATTTCAGTTTGCCTTGGCCTTGCGCGAGAACATCGCGCGCAGCTTGCCGATGATGCCCTCGGGGGCAAAGATCATGATCAGGACGAAGGTGATGCCGAGCACCATCAGCCAGCGCTCGGTATAGGAGCTGACGATGTTCTCCAGCACGATGATGGCCGCCGCGCCGACAAAGGCGCCGAACAGCGTGCCAACGCCGCCCGCGATCATCATCAGCACGCCCTCCACCGACTGCGCGAGCGCGACGGTCGACGGGCTGACGAAGTTGTTGAACATCGCATAGAGCGCACCGGCAATGCCGGCGAAGACGCCCGAGACGGTGAAGCCGATGAAGAGATGCAGCGGCACATTGTAGCCGAGGCTGCGCATGCGGCTTTCGCTGTCGCGGATGCCGCGCAGGGTCAGGCCGAAGGGCGACCGCACGAACCGCCACATGGCGTAGGACACGACCGCCGCACAGGTGAGCACCGCCCAGTAGAACGCGCTCTGCCCCACCAGGATGGCCGGCCGGACGTCGCCGCGCATGCCGTTCTCGCCGCCGGTCACCTGGGTCCAGCGCAGGCAGACGCCCCAGATGATCATGCCGAGTGCGAGCGTCAGCAGCAGGAAATAGACGCCGGAGGTTCGCACGGCGAGCAGCGCAAACACGGCCGCAACGGCAGTGGCAGCGGCAACACCCAGCAACAGCGCAATCCAGGGCGACATCTCGGCCTGGGCGGTCAGATAGACCACGACATAGGTGGAGACGCCGAAGATGGCACCATGGCCGAGCGAGGTGCGACCGGCGAAGCCGGCAAGAATGTCGATGGACATTGCGAGAATGCCGAAGATCAGGATTTCGGTGGCAAGGCCGACCTGATAGCTCGACAGACCGAGCGGCAGCAGCGCGGCAACGATGACCACCGCGGCGGCAATGACGAGACCTCGGCCTGTCATACCTGCGATACGGGTTGAGGATGCAGGCTGCGTCATGTGGCACGTCCGAACAGGCCGAGGGGACGGAATGCCAGCAGCACCGCCATCGGGCCGAAGATCACGAAATAAGCGAGTTCGGGGAACATCACCTGCCCCAGCGTATTCAGGAGGCCGACCAGCAGGCTGCCGACCGCGACGCCGACCAGACTGCCGCGTCCTCCGATAATGACGACAGCCAGACTGAAGGTGAGGATTTCAGCATCGGCCGAGGGATAGAGCGACAGGAACGCGCCGCCCATCAGGCCACCGAGACCGGCCAGTGCCGAACCGAACAGGAAGGTGAACAGGAAGACGCGGCGGATATTGACGCCCGAGGCTTCCACCATTTCGGCGTCATCGACCCCCGCGCGGATCAGCGCACCGAGCCGCGTGTGGTTGAGCAGCACCCACAGGCCGATGAAGACGAGGATGCCCATCACCAGCACGAACAGGCGATATTTCGGATAGAAGGTGCCGAACACGCGCACGCCGCCGCGCAAGGCTTCCGGGATCGGGACCGTAAAGCTGTCGCCGCCCCAGATCACTAGCGCGAGGTCGTTCAGGAAGAAGGCGACGCCGAGGGTAAGCAGCACCTGTCGCAACTCGTTGCCGCGCACGAAGCGCAGCAGCCCCTGATCGAGCACGAAGCCGATGGCCGCAATCGCCGCCATGGCTCCGACGCCCCCGACGAGGAAGCTGCCGGTCTTCACCGCAATGCTGTAGCCGATATAGCCGCCGAACAGATACAGCGCGCCATGGGCGAGATTGACGATGCGCAACAGGCCGAAAATCAGCGTGAAGCCGCTCGCCACCACAAAGAGCAGTGCTGCGAAAGTCAGGCCGTTCAGGATTTGAAAGACGCTCATGCCCCGTGACTTTACCTGCCCTTAGACCGCCGGCGCTTTCGGCCCGACGTCGAGATACCAATCGAGAATCTGTTCGCCGGTCATGAAGGCCACGTCCGGCTTCTTCGCGATGGTCTCGAAGATGCGGCGGAAATGCTTCAGGCGGTGCGGCGCGCCCATGATGTAGGGATGCACAACCAATGCCATCACGCGAGCACTGTCGGCGGCGTCCTCGTAAATCTGCTCGAACTGGTCGATGGCGCGGTCGTAATATTCCGATGCCTTGTGATGCTGGATCAGCATCATGGCGACGTCGTTGCATTCCTGCGTATAGGGGATGTTGACGATGGGCGTGGTCGTGGTCTTCAGCCACACCGGCTGGTCGTCCAGCACCCAGTCACAGACATACGCGTAACCTTCCTGCTTCAGCAGGTCCGGCGTTTCCCAGGTTTCGGTGAGGCCGGGCCCCAGCCAGCCGCGCGGCCGCCTGCCGGTGACCTGTTCGATCACGTCGGCCGTCTTGCGAATGTCGTCGCGCTCGTTCTCCACCTTCTGCATGTTGCGCTGGGTGAAGCCGTGCCCCATGAACTCCCAGTTGCGCGCCTTGGCTGCCTCGACAATGGGCGGATAGGCCGCAATGGCCGAGCCATTGATCGCCAGCGCAGCCGGCAGCTTGTAATCATCGAACACTTTTAGCATGCGCCAGAAACCGACGCGGTTGCCATATTCGTGCCACGCCCAGTTCGGCACGTCCGGCGACGGCGAACCGCCGGCCGGCGGCGTCAGCACCGTCCGCGGCATTGGCTGCTTAGCGTCCCACTCCTCCACATTGACGATGATCCACACCGCCATGCGCTTGCCATCCGGCAATTTCAGCGGCGGGCGTGCATCGATCGGCGAATAGGAAATGCGTTCGGTGGGCAGCATGCTCACTCCTCCGCCGCGACGATGGTGATGCCGAGCGACGGCAGGCCTTCAATGCGGGCATCGATGACATCGCCGGGCACGATGGGACCGACGCCGGCCGGCGTGCCCGTATAGATGAGGTCGCCGGGCTCCAGCTTCATCTGCTTGGAGAGCTGCGCCACGATCTCCGGCACGCTCCAGATCATCTGGCCGATATCGCCGCGCTGCTTCTCGACGCCATTCACCGACAGCGTGATGGCGCAATTGTTGAAGTGACGGGCATCGCGCGCCGGCGCGATCACGCCGCAGGGTGCGGAGGCGTCAAAGCTCTTGCCCATCTCCCAGGGCAGCCGCATGTCGCGTGCATCGCGCTGGCGGTCGCGGCGCGTGAGGTCGATGCCGACGGCATAGCCCCAGATATGCTCGAGCGCATCTTCCACTGCGATATTGCGACCGGGTTCACCGATGGCCAGCACCAGTTCGACCTCGAACTGGAAGTCCTCGGTGAAGGCGGGATACGGCACGCGTGCGCCATCCGGTACAACGCTGTCGCGCGGCTTCTGGAAGAAGAACGGCGGGTCACGCTCGTCGGCTTCCTTCATCTCGCGAATATGGTCGAGATAGTTGCGGCCGACGCAGTAGACGCGCCGCACCGGAAAGAAGCCACCGCCGACCACCGGGACGCCTGTAACCGGTACGGGCGGCAGCACCTGCTGGCTGATCACGCTCACTTGGCCACCGCCTGCGTGTTGTACCAGTCGAGGATCTCGGCGCCGTTCATATGCACCACGCCTTCGAACTGGTTCACATAGTCATAGACCTGCTCGAGATATTTGATGCGGAACGGCTGGCCCGAAATATACGGATGGATCGCGATCGACATGATCTTCGGGCGATCGGCGCTCTCTGCATAGAGGCGGTCGAACTGATCCTTGGCGCGATCGAGGAACTGGGTGGCACCGTGATGCTGCACCATCATCATCGGGATGTCGTTCATCTCGACCGTATAAGGCAGCGTGGTCAACGGCCCCTTTTCGGTGCGGATCACCGTGGGCTCGTCGTCATAGACCCAGTCGCCGATGTATTTCACGCCGGCTTCGGCAAGATATTCCGGCGTTTCCAGCGTCTGCGTCAGGCCCGGTCCGAGCCAGCCGACCGGGCGCTTGCCGGTGAACGTCTCGATCACGTCCATCGAGCGATGGATCATGGCCTTCTGGTCGGCTTCCTTGTGGATCGGCCCCTGCTCATAGGCATGGCCCATGAATTCCCAGCCGAGATCCTTGGCTTCCTGCGCGACCCGCGGATAATCTTCGCAGACGCGGGCATTGATCGATAAGGTCGGCTTGATGCCGAGCTTCTTGTAGAGTTCGAAGAATCGCCACGCGCCGACGCGCATGCCGTATTCGTGCCAGCTCCAGTTCGGCACGTCGGGCAGCAGCGGCAGGCCGGTCGGCGCCGGGATCACCTGACGCGCCATCGGCTTGGAAATATCCCAGACCTCGAAATTGACGATGGTCCAGAAGATCAGGCGCGCATTGCCCGGCAGTTTCAGCTTGGGACGATCGACAATGGCGGAAAACTCGCACCGCTCGCGCGGCTGCATGGGACCGGTCATGGCTGGATGCCCTTTGGAGATGAGACATTGAAACGGATCATGCGACGCTCCTGCCGGCCTTAAGGCCATCGAGCTTCATCACCGCGTCGGTATCCATCACGAAGCCGAAGGCGGTGCGGATGCAGGCGAGACCGGCGGCATGCAGCTCGGGCCCGTCCATGCTGTCCACGCAGTCCTCGACCACAATCACCGAATAGTCGCGAACATTGGCGGCGGTCGTCGTCGCCAGCACGCAGGAATTGGTGTTCACGCCGGTGATCAGCAGCGTGTTGATGCCATGGGAGCGCAGCACGAAATCGAGATCGGTGCCGAGAAAGCAGTCGTAGCGTTTCTTGGTATCGACGATGAAATCCCGGGGGTCGAGCAGTTCCGGCATCACCGTGCAGCCGGGGCCGCCGATGATATTGTGCCGCATGACGTTCTTGCGCGTCGCTCCGGGATCCTCTGCACGCGTGCGCCAGAACGGATTGGCGCGGATTTCCGCCTCGTCGCGATAGGAGGTGAGCTGATGCACGACCAAAATGCCGTTGGCACGGCACCAGTCGAACAGGCGCTTGTTCGCTGCGATGATGCGATCCGCGACATCCGGGGTCGTCGGCATTGTCGCCACCGCCATATCAAGATGACCGCGATGCAGGTCGATCGCGACGACCGCAGCCTTGATGTGATCGACACCGAGATTCATGGTCACACCAGCGGATTGAATGAGGTTTTCAGCAGCGCGCGCTGATCGATGCCAAACTTGTCGGTCAGCCAGTCGGCCAGCACTTCCTGCCCGATGGTCGGATTATCGTGCTGGCAATGCTCGGCGCCGGTCTCCTCCGGTTCGAGCACGCGCAAGGTCGCATCGACGCCGTTGGCGATGGCGTAATCATAGGTCGACCGTGCCGCTGTGACCGTCAGCACGTCGTGACCGCCATGCAGCACGAGATACGGACACTTCATGTGCTCGAGGTGCCCCCTCAGCGTGAAGGGCTTCATGAGTTCGTGAGCGTCCTTCATGGTCTTGGCGCCGAATACCCAGCGGATATGCATCGCAAGACCGAAATCGTCGCCCTTCTGGCCCCACATGTCATGCACGGACCACACCGCGCCGTGCGAGATCACGGCAGCCAGGCGATGCTCGTAACATCCCGCTCGCGCGGCGTAGTATCCGCCCATGCTGGAGCCACAGACCGCGATGCGCGATGCATCGACATCGCTGCGCTGCTCGAGCCAGTCGATACATTTGCCGACCGGCACTTCCGTATCGGCGCGGGTCGCAAGACCGTGGCGCCGCAGCGTGCCACCCTGGCCGGGTAGATCGACCATCAACACCGAAATGCCGCGCTGCAGGCAGCCATGGGCCTGCATGAACCACATCTCGTCCTTGATGGAGTCCAGCCCGCCCATGCAGATCAAGACCGGGAGCCTGTCACCGGGAAATGGCGCACGGATGAAATAGCCACAGATTGGCTTGCCCGGCTCATAGGGGATGTCGACGACTTCGCCGGGCGGATTGAGATGGGAAATGAACTTGTGCGAGCACGCTTCCATCTTCTCGAATGTCGGCAGTCGGCGTAGGTCGGTCGGCTCGAGATGGAATTCGGCCTGTCGATAATAGTCCGCCGCACGGAGAAAGCAGTTCATGGCGGTGCGGATGTGCCCGAGCTTTTCCTCGGCGAGACCGCGCTGCCAGTTGGCATCGGCGATCACCATCCATTCCTTGTGCCAGCTTTCGAGATCGCCGGGGATCATCCGCGATCCCGCCAGCATCACCTCGGAGACACTGCCGCCGCCTTCCTGGGTTTCACCGAGACCGCGGCGGAATTGATAGGACAGCCAGGGATGCTCGGGCCAATGATGCCAGCCGAACGGCTCATAATGCGGGAAACGATCCGCAGTGATCTCCTCGATGGCATTTTCGCCAACAGCCTTCCCAGAAACCATGAGACGCGCCGCTCCTTGGTCATTTCCGACGGCGCATCATTGCGTGTCTCAAATCGGAGTCAACGATAATTACATACACTTTCTGTGTCTGATGATCATTTCCGCAGGTTGCCTCCTATCGATGCGTGATTTTCATGCACAATTCCGCGCGAAATATGTAGGATACTCTACCGAGCCAAGCCAGCGAAGGCACAAGTGTGTACACTTTTTGCAGTGCGAGAGATCGATATGCCTGATCTGACCGACCTCAAAACGACTGAAACCGCAGGAGGCCGCGCGGGCAACCGTGCACTCTCGGTCATGGAGCAGATCCGCAATTTCATCCTGGATGGCACCGTCAATGCCGGCGAGCGCATGAACGAGGTCCGGCTCAGCAAGACACTGGACGTATCCCGTACGCCCGTGCGCGCAGCCCTTCAGGCTCTGGCCGGCGAAGGGCTGCTCGACTACGCGCCCAACCGCGGCTTCATCGTTCGGGAATTTCCGCTGAGCGTCATTGTCGATGCCTATGAAATCCGCGCGTCGCTTGAAGGACTGGCCGCGCGTTTTGCCGCCGAGCGAGGCCTCAGCGACAGCGAGCGCGCCACGATCGAACAAAGCCTGATCGCGGGCGACGACCTGTTGTCCCGTGGTGAATTTGCTGAGGGCGATCTTCTCATCTATCGCCGCATCAATGGCGATTTTCACGACACGCTGCTGGCCGCCGCACGCAACCGCATGCTGAGCGAGATGATCCGCATCTGCCATCACGTGCCGATGTCATCGAGCCGGAACATCGTCGCCTTCGAGCATCGCGATGTGCGACGGCGACATGACGATCATCATCGCATCTACGAGGCGATCATGGCGCGCGAGCCGTGGCGCGCCGAAGCAGTGATGCGGGAACACGTCTCCGGTGTACGAGCTTCCCTCGTCAAGTCGCTAACTGACCGGGCACAGTAAGGCGTATATGCAAAACATGTCCGCTTCCGCAAGCGGTGGACTTTGCAGCAAATGGCAACCATCAATCCGACCAAGGTTTCGGCGCCACGCCGCGACGCGCCTAGCCAGCACCAAGATATGACGCCACGATCTGGGGCGAACTGAGAAGTTCGCTGGCCCTTCCTTCGGCGCCGATCCGTCCGGATTCCAGGACGTATCCGTAGCTCGCGATCGACAACGCCTTGCGCGCATTCTGCTCGACAAGCAGCACTGTCGTGCCCGCCTCGTTGATCTCGCGGATGGTGCGAAAGATATCGTTGACGATTTGAGGCGCCAGTCCCATGGAGGGCTCGTCAAGCAGCAGCAGCTTCGGGCGCGCCATCAGCGCGCGGCCGATCGCCAGCATCTGCTGCTCGCCGCCGGACATCTGACCAGCAAACTGCTTGCGGCGCTCGCGCAGACGCGCGAACCGCCGGTACACGCTATCCAGATCGGCACCGACCTTGTCATCGCGGCGCGTATAGGCGCCAACTAACAGATTGTCCTCAACCGTCATGTTCGACACGACGCGACGTCCCTCAGGCACGAGGCTGACGCCGCGTCGCACGATGACATCGGCGGCGCTGCGCCGGATATCCTCGCCTTCAAGCAGGATGTCGCCCGACGACGCCATGACGAGGCCACAGATGGCCGACAACGTCGTGGTCTTGCCAGCACCGTTCGCGCCGATCAGGCAGACGCAGGAACCTGTCGGGACGGTCAGTGAAATCGCCTCCAGCACATCAACCGCGCCATAGCCGGCGCTGAGCCTGCGAATCTCAAGCATCTTCGTCGCGCCCCAGATAAGCCTCGATCACGGCGGCGCTCGCGCGCACCTGCGCCGGCGTACCTTCCGCAATCTCGCGCCCGAAATTCAAACACACGATATGGTCGCTAACCCTCGAGACCAGATCGATATCGTGTTCGATGAGCAACACCGTGATGCCGGAGGTCCTAATCTGCTGGATGAGCTCGCCAAGCCGGCCTTTCTCGGCATGATTCATACCTGCAGCTGGTTCGTCGAGCAGCAACAGCCGTGGCCGTGACGCCAGGGCCCGAGCAATCTCGACGCGGCGCCGGTCGCCATAGGACAGATCCCCTGCCGGAATGTCTGCGAGATGGGCGATGCGCAATTCATCGAGCAACACTCGGCAACGCGCTTTGGCATCACGCTCCTCGCGCGCCACGCCAGGCAGGCGGGCCAGCACCGACAGGATCGATTGCCGATGACCGAGATGGGTACCGAGCATGACATTCGCGAGCACGGATTGCTCGGGCAGCAAACGGATGTTCTGGAATGTGCGCGCGACGCCGTGCGCGGCGACCTCGTGAGGGTCACGGCCCGTGAGCGGCGCGCCATCGAGCGTGATCCGCCCAGCATCGGTCGGATACAGGCCGGTGATCATGTTCATCGTCGTGGTCTTACCGGAGCCATTTGGCCCGATCAGCCCTGTCACTTGCCCTGCCTCGGCAACGAAGGAGATGCTGTCGACCGCAACGATACCTTGAAAGCGCTTGGCGATCTTCCAGATTTCGAGCTTGGCGCCGGTCATGGCTGCGCCTGCCCGGCGGGAGCGGCCAGTTTCGAGCCCGACGATGTCGCGCGTGGCCATCGCAGCTTCAGCACCGACATGGCGCCGCCCGGCAGATATAGCACGATCGCCACGACCAGCATGCCCATCAGTATCTCGCGCAGCTGGTTCGAGAAGCGGAGCGCCTCCGGCAGGATAGTGGTAAAGATAGCACCGACCACCGGACCGGCCAGTGAATTGACGCCTCCGAGGATGGGATAGGTCAGCGCATCGACGCTCCGCACCACGCCGAAGTCGCCCGGACCGACAAAATAGTTGAGATGCGCTGCAAGCGCGCCGGCCGCACCGCAGACAAATCCGCTGGCGATAAATAAGGACAGCCGATGCGCGAACACGTTGACGCCCATCGATTGCGCCACCACGTCATCTTGCTTGATCGCTGCGATCGCGCGCCCGAAATAGGAGCGACGCAGCGTATGCACCACATAGACCATGACAATGACGGCCAGTGCGAGGTGCCACGTCTCGGTGTAGCGAGGAATACTGACAATACCGATGGCGCCGCCAGTGACGCTGTCCCAGTTGAGCGCAATGACACGGATCACTTCGGTAAAGGCGAAGGTGGCGAGCATGAAATAGTCGCCGCGCAGCCGCAGCACAGGGGCGCCGATGACGGCTGCTCCGAGTGCACCGAGTATCGCACCCGCCAGCAAGGCCGCTACAAAGGGAACGCCGAGCTCCATGGTGAGATAGACGCTGCAATAGGCCCCAAGCGCCATGAAGCCGCCGGTCGCCAGCGAGACCATGTTGGCACTGAGCGCCAAGAACAGGCCATAGGCAATCAACGAATTCAGCAGACACAGATCGATGATATTCGAGTAGCTCGCATAGAACTGACTGACCCAGGCACTCATGCGCGACGCTCTTCAAATCCGGAGAACAATCCGTTCGGCTTGACCAGCAAAATGAAGAAGATCAATCCGAAGCCGATTGCATCGCGGAACGACGACGATACATAGGCGACGCTAAACACCTCGATCAGTCCGAGCACAAACCCGCCGGCTACGGCGCCCGGGACATTTCCGAGACCTCCGAGAATGATCACCGTCAGGCCCTTGACCAGCATCTGCTCGCCCATGAAAGGCGATACAACGTTGAACAGATTGCCGAGCAGCATACCGGCCGCCCCCGCCAGAGCGCCGGCGAGGAAGAACGTCGCCATGATGGTCTTGCCCACGGGCACACCCACGATGCGCGCTACATCCTCGCTGAAGGCGACGGTGCGGATCGCTCGCCCCGTTGAGCTCCGTTGCAGCAACAACGCCAGCACGGCCATCAGAAGCACGGAGACCACGAGAATGACGGCCTGCAACAGCTGGATGCGAACGCCACCCAACTCCCACGACACCGAGAGCAGGTCGCTTGCGGGATATCGCTGCACTTGTGTGCCGAAGATTTCCTGCGCCAGTCCCACCATCATCCGCGCCAGCGCAAGGCTCGCCACGAGACCCATCCAGCGATGACCGCCGCGGGCCCGCAAGGTACGGAACACCACCAACTCCGACAGCACGCCGAGCATGCCGCCGCCGAGCAAGGCGACAACGAGCGCGACCGGCGCCGGCAGCCCGAAGCGCGCCGCCTCGAGCCCGAAATAGGCGCCGCCCATGAAGAAAGCGCCCTGCGCCATATTGACGATGTTCAGCACGCCGAAGATCAGCGTGCAGCCCATCGCAAACACCGCATAGGTCGAGCCCAGCGAGATGCCGTTGACGAGTTGCTGCAGGAAAGTCGACATCACGCCGGCCCGGATCAGTCGGCCGCAAGGGTGAACTTGCCACCCTTCATGACCAGCACCTTCGGTGCCACCGCCGGCTCGCGATTGGCATCAAAGGCGAAGCTGCCGTTATTGGCCTCGAGATCCTTGGTCGCAGCGATCGCATCGCGCAGCTTCTTCAGATCGGAGACGCCCCCCGCGCGCTTCACCGCATCGGCCACGATATAAACCGACGTGTAGGCTTGGGCCGCGAAATTGTCCGGATCGGAATTGTACTTCTTGCGATAGGCCTCGACGAACGCTTTGTTCTTGGGGCTGTCATACTGGATGAACCAGCCCGACCCGACGGTGAAGCCTTCCGCCGCAGCGCCAGCGAGTTCGGCGAGCTTGGTGGAGATCGCCGCATTGGCGCCGAGAATCTGCGTCGATGCCGGAATGCCGAGCTGCCGGGCCTGACGCACGATATTCGCCGTCTCCTCGGCCAGACCGCCGATCACGATCAGATCGGGATTGGCCGCCTTGATCTTGGTAAGCTGCGCCGAATAGTCGACATCGCCCTTCTGGAAGGTCTCCGTCGCGATGATCTTGATGCCTTCGGATTCCAGCGCCTTCTTGTGTACCGCATAAGCCGACTTCATCAGCGTGTCGTCGATGCCGTAGATCTGCGCCGCGGTCTTCGGCGCCGACTTCTTCTTCACATAAGCAAGCACGCCCGGAAACACCTGGCCTTCGGGCGGGCTGGTGCGAAAGATATAGTCGCCCATGTCTGTGATACCCGGTGCGGTGTTGGAGCTCGCGATCACGGGCACACCGGCTTTCTGCGCCAGCGGATCCGCGGCGAAGGCCGACGTCGCCAGCGTCGGCCCCAGAATGACCGCAACCTTCTCCTGATTGATCAGACGCTGGAAGATGTTCACCGACTGGCCGCGATCGCCGCCATCATCCTGATGCAGACCGACCAGCTTGTAACCCGGCAACTGACCGGAGCCATTGACTTCCTCGATCGCAAGCTCGGCGCCGTTCTTCTGCATCGTTCCGTACAGCGCCGCCGATCCACCCGACGTCGCCTGCACGATGCCGAGTTTGACGGGCGTCTGCGCGAAAGCCGCCGGCACCACGATCGCGCCGGAGAGAGAAAGCAACACAGCAACCATCGAAGTCTTCATCGACACGTCCCCTTTTCAATGTTGCCTTTCGGCGAAAACGGCTTTGATAGAAAGCTACATAGTTTTTGTAGGACGGCGAGAGGAAAGATCAGACAATCTTTGCTCACTTATTGAACTGATCTTCCAACGATCGCGCATGACACGAGGTCTTCATCATGTGCGCCCGCCTAGATTGTTAGTTCACCGATGAAAGCGGTCAGATTCGTCACGACGACATCGACGTGACCCGACCTCGAAACGCGAGCGCCTGCCGCATCGGCGAGAAGCGGATCCACCACGAGCACCGTCTTCATGCCCAGCCGGTGCGGCACACGCAGATTTCCCGGCCGGTCTTCGAACATTGCCGCGCGTTCGGGCGCGACACCGTGTTTAGCCAAGAAGATCTCGAAGGCACTGAGATGCGGCTTACCGACGAATCCGCTGTCCTCGATGCTGGCGATGACGTCGAACAGATCCGTCATACCCATCGCGGCAAGCGCAGCAGCCGCGTGCCCGCGCGACGCATTGGTGAAAACGATGCGCTTGCCCGGCAACGCCTTCAAGACGTCAATCAATGCGTGGTTCGGCACCAGCATCGACAGGTCGATATCGTGCACGTAATCGAGGAATGCCGCCGGCGTCGCATCATGCAGCTCGACCATGCCCTGCAAGGTCGAACCAAAACGCTCATAGTAATCGAGATGAATGGCTTCGGCTGCGGCCGGATCGATCTTCATGTGGTCCGCAATGAATGCGACCACGCGGCGGCGCAGCAGTTCATGCACACCGACAGACCGGGGATAAAGCGTGTCGTCGAGATCAAAAACCCAGTGATCGACATGCGCGAAAGCCTCACGCATGTTACCCTGGATCATTTCGTTCGCCGATACGGTCATGACGCCTTTCGATGATCGAATGCCGGGCGCGTGTTTCGCGCTCGTTTCAGATGGCCGCTTCCTTCAGACGCTTGATGGTGCGGTGGGCGCTCGGCTTGATGTCCTGGACATCGAGGCTGATATCGAGCGCACGGATCGAATGGGTGAGATCGCCGACCGAGATGATATCGACGCCCGTTTCAGCGATCGGCACGATGGTCTGCTCGTTGATGCCGCCCGAAGCCTCGGTCATGGCGCGGCCATTGACCAGTTTCAATCCTGCGCGCATCTCGTCGATATCCATGTTGTCGAACATGATGATCTCGACGCCGCAGGACAGCGCCTCCTCCACCATTTCGAGCGTCTCGCACTCGACCTCGATCTTGAACGTGTGCTGCGCGGTGGCGCGCAGGGTCGCGATCGCATTGGTGATCGAGCCGGCGATCTTGATGTGGTTGTCCTTGACCAGGATGCAGTTGGCGAGGCTGAAGATATGGTTGTGCGCACCGCCGACGCGAACCGCATATTTCATGATCATGCGCAGACCCGGCCAGCCCTTCCGCGTATCGGTCAGGCGGACACTGGTGTGCTTGACCAGATCGACATAGCGTCGCGTCTTGGTGGCGATGCCGGACATCTGCTGCAGCCAGTCGAGCGTGTTGCGCTCGATGATGAAGAAGGTCGAGGCCTTCGCCCTGACGCGCAGAAGCACCGTGCCGGGCGCCACGACGTCGCCGTCCTGCACGACATGCTCGACCTGCGCTTCGGGCTCGATCGCCTTGATGGTTTCGTCAGCCAGCAACAGGCCGCAGACGATGCCATGTCCCTTGGCATAGATCTGTGCGGTCTGCACCGGATCCTCGCCGACCAGGAAACCTCCCGTCGTGTCGCCCGGCCCGAGCTCCTCGCGCAGCGCCTGCTCGACCAGCGGCCGGATCATGAAGCGGTTCAGTCTCATCGAATCAATCCCTCGATTGCAAAGCGCGAACTAGGACGAAAGCGTGTTGGTGAAGGCCTTGCCGGCCTTCATGACGAGATGCAGGCGGCTGCGGTCTTCCATCACTGTGATGTCGGCGAGCGGATCGCCGCCGACGACCAGCACATCCGCGGCCCTGCCCGGCACGAGCGCTCCGAGATCGGGGCGCTCGATGCATTCGGCCGCCTTACTGGTGGAGGCGACGATCACCTCCATCGGCGACATCCCGAGCCAGTCCACCATGAACTTCAGTTCGACCATGTTCTCGCCGACCAGAAGGCGGTGCGACTGGTCGGTCCCCATCGCCACCTTGACGCCGCGCCGCACGGCGTCCTTCCAGATCGGGATCTGGTCCTGCATCAGATTGTAGATCTGCTTGTCCTTGACGTCTTCCTGGCCCATCTGATGCGCGGCCCAGGACTTGTCTTCCTTGCGCTTCTCCACGGACAGTGGCACGAGCGCGAGGGTCGGCACCCACCAGGTGTTCGACTTGATCATGATGTCGGCGGATTCCTCATCGAGGAACCAGCCATGCTCCAGCGTATGGATGCCGGCCTTCACCGCATTGCGGATGCCATCGATGCCTTCAGCATGCACCGCGACGCGGCGGCGCTTGGCTGCGGCTTCCTCGACGGCGGTGCGGATTTCCTCGATGGTGAATTGCGGCTCGTCCCAGCTGTCGGTGACCGAGGTGATGCCACCGGTCGCGCAGATCTTGATGAAATCGGCGCCGCGCATCAGCAATTCGCGCACCAGTCGGCGAATGTCCTCCACGCCGTCAGCCACCGTATCGGGAAGCCAGGCGCGCTTCTTGATCCGCATGTCGGCGGGGACCCAGTAATCACCGTGACCTCCGGTTTGCGAAATCATGCCGAGCGAGATCAGCAGCCGCGGACCGTCGATCAGGCCCTCCTCGATCGCGGTCCGGAAACCGGCATCGGCACCGCCCATGTCGCGCGCAGTTGTGATGCCGCAAGCGAGCGTTTGACGGAAGATGTCGATCGATCGCAGAACATTGTAGGTTGGCGTATTGAGCAGATGCTGACGCATGTCGCGCGCACGATAGGTGCCGTGGACATGGCAGTCGATGAAGCCTGGAAGAATAGTACGTCCCGACGCGTCGTACCGGGTCGCGCCGGAAGGAATTGCTACATTCGCTTCGGCGCCCGCAGCGATTATTCTCCCGTTCTCGATGACGACGACGCCGGACTTGATCGGATCGCCTCCGAGCCCGTCGATCAGGGTACCACCGACAATCGCAGTCAACATTCAGCAGGTCCTCATATGCGATTCAAAAGCTAACAGGGCCAGTTCGGGGGCGAAGTGCCAAGCGACGATCAATGCATGGGTCCACCGGGCAAACGCCCTGCGACGGTGCGTCCCTCATGACAGATCCACCGTGACCGTCTTCGTTTCGGTGTAGAACGACAGCGCGTTCATCCCGAGTTCACGGCCGAGGCCGGAGCGCCTGTAGCCGCCGAACGGCGCAAATACGCTGGTCGAACTGGCGCTCGGTAATCCGTTGACGGCGATCATTCCGGTTCTAACTTCCTTGGCGACACGCAACGCCTGCCCGATGTCGCGAGACCACACCGAGCCGTTGAGCCCGTAGTCAGAGGCATTTGCCATGCCAATTGCGTCGCACTCTCTATCGAAGGCCGTAATGCTGCACACAGGACCGAAGATTTCATCGCGATAGATCGGCAGGTCCGACGTCACATCGGCGAACACCGTGGGAAGGAAGAAATTGCCTTGCGACAGATCTTCCGGACGGCGGCCGCCAGTGACGAGCCGGGCGCCGCCTTGTTGGGCTGTGCGCACATGCTGGTCCACGCGGCTCCAATGGTCTGCCGAAATCAACGGCCCGAGTGTGGTCGCCGCATCAAGCGGCGCGCCAAGTTTCAGTTTGTGGAGTTCGGCAACCAGCGCCTCCGTAAAGGCCGGCACGACCGATCGCTGCACCAGCAGGCGCGACCGCGCCGAACAGGACTGCCCGGCATTGCCGAATGCGGCGCCGACCGCGCTCTTTGCCGCTTTTTCGATATCGGCATCGGCAAAAACGATGCAGGCATTCTTGCCGCCAAGCTCAAGTGCTACGCTCTTCACGCTGCCGGCTGCCGCCCGCATGACCGCGATGCCGACTGCGGTCGAGCCGGTGAAGGAAATGCCGTCGATGGCCGGATCTTCGGCGAGCAATTGCCCGATCCCGGCGCCGCCCGGCACGATGTTCACAACGCCGCGTGGCACGCCGCAGCCGACGATGACTTCGGCGAGCATCAAAGTGGAGAGCGGCGTCAGGGGCGACGGCTTCAAGAGACATGTGCAACCCGCCGCCATCGCAGGCGCCAGTTTCCAGGCTGCCGCGAGTAGCGGGAAGTTCCAGGGTGTAATCTGCGCCACCACGCCGAGTGGCTCGCGCAGCGTGAAATTCAGGAGGGTGTCGGATACCGGAATCGTGTCGCCAAAAAACTTGTCCATGGCGCCGGCGTAATAACTGAATACACGCGCTGCACCTGCGACTTCGCGCCGTGCGCCCGTTATCGGCTTGCCGCCATTGACGGCCTCAAGCAGCGCAAACTCCTCCGCACGGGCCAGAATACCATCCGCGATAGCGCGCAGGATCTGACCTCGCTCGAACACCGGCATTCGCGGCCAGTCACCGTGGTCGAAAGCGCGGCGCGCTGCTGCGATGGCCTCAGCGACCTGCCCGCCCCCCGCCGAGGCGACATGCGCGATGATGTCGCCGGTCGCAGGATCGCGGATCGTCTCACTCCCGTCGCCTGCAGCCGTAAAGCCACCGTCGATAAAGGGGGTCGTGCGGACTGCCGGGATCGAAGCCATGGTCAGGCCGATGCCTTCACCGCCTGCATGTCTTCATAAAGCTTCGCCGCGGCATCACCAGGCGATTTCGCGCCCGTGATCAGGCGCCCGACAATGGCAAAACGGCGCTTGCAGGCCGCGGCCGATGTGAACGCCGTCTCTATGGTGCCGCCCAGTGCACCAAAGCCGGTGATGAGTACCAGCGGCGACGTCACATTCGCAGCGATCCATCTGGACCAGCGCTCGATTTTCACCCTGTCATGGGCCGGCAGCACGAAATGATCGGCCTTGTTGTCGACGGCGCGGACGAGGATGCGATCGAGCGCATCGTCCAGCATGTATCCGCCGCCGGAGACGCCATAGTCCGGCACCGGGATCTCGCCGCCGACCACCGGGATGATGCCCGCGCGCACCGCCTCGCCGACGAAACCGTCCACGGCCGTCGGGCCGGCGACCGGGAACAGGATCAGACCATCGACATCCGCGTCCTTGCACATCGCAGTATATTTCACCGCCATGTCGGGCATGTCGGGGCCGGCCTTCTGGTGATCGTAAAGGATCGGCAGATCGGTGAGATCGCGCAGGCGCCGCACGGATTCCTTCAGGCCGAATTGCATGACTGACGTCAAGCCCAACTTGTACCCGGCGACACCTTCGCGCTTCGAGGTCTCGCGCACCACCCGTTCGAGATGATCGTGGGAATCGATATCGAGCGCGGGCACGATGCCCATATCGCCCTTGAGCGGCTTTGCCATGAAATCCTCGTCGCTGATATGTGCAGCGACGCTAGGTGGACCACGCCCATTGCCCAAGGTCCGCCGCCTGACGCGTTATTGGTACCAGTCGTGATGCCTCCATTAAAAAGAGCCACTGCGTTGCGGTGAAAGAGAACAGACATCTGCATTAGCGAAAATTCGGAGATTGAACGCCCATGATTGTTCTCGCCTGCCATGGCAATTGCCCATTGGTCGCGAATATCTGTGATCCATTTAACCCGGCCTGGATCAGAGAAGAACGGTCTGTCTCGTCGTTGTTCGCCTGACCGCGACCGTGAGACGGTCAAGCGCGTCGTCGAGAATCTGCGCCTCGACGTCGCGACCGATCAGCACGATGCGGTTGCGCCGCTCGACCACCGGCCAGTCCTTCATGTCCACCGGCTGATGGAGCAGCCCCTGCACTGCATGCAACACTGTCGGTCCGGACGCCCCCGCGATGTCTAGCATCGCCTTCATCCGCAGCAGCATCGGGCCGAGCAGGCTCATGGTGTGGTCGAGCCATTCCTCTAGAATATCGGGCGCGATCGCACCGTCGAAAGCCGCCGACGCGGTCGCAATCGGCACCGGCTCCGGCGCACATATCATGCCGCGCGGCGCGATCAACGCTCGCGGCAGGTCGAGCGACTGCGGCCAGAACGTCTCCATCGCCACTGCCCGCGGATGGATCACGGTCTGCTCTGCATGCGGATTGATCTCGCGCAGCCTCTGCTGAACGGCGGCCAGTTCTCCATTGTCCGTCACATCTGATTTTGAGATCAGCAGGCGATCTGCGAGCGCCACCTGCATGCGTGCTTCCGAATGAATGTCCACGATTTGCCGAAATGCGCGCGCATCGATCACGGTGACGACGCCCGCCAGTGCAATACGATGGTTGAAGAAGGCGTCCGAGATCAGACCTTCCAGCAGCGCAGCAGGATCGGACAAACCGCTGGTCTCTACGACGAGACGCCGGATCGGCGGCAGACTTCCGTCGCGGCTGCGTCGCAGCAGGCCTTCCAAGACCGGTGCGAGGCTTCCCTTGGCACGGCAGCAAAGGCAGCCACCTTCGAGAAGCATCACTGTGTCGGCGCCCTGCTCGACCAGCAGATGATCGAGACCGACATCCCCCGCCTCGTTGATGACCACCGCCGTATCGCGAAACTCTTCGCGCGACAGCAACGCGTTGAGCAAGGTCGTCTTGCCGGAGCCGAGAAAGCCCGTCAGCAGGACAAGCGGGACGCGGCTCATACGTCGATCTGCCGATGCAGCAACCGAATGGCGGCAGCTACAGCCTCGAGCCGGACATTGTCGCGGCTGCCGGAGAAGACATGACGCTCGGAAAGCAGCGGCACGTCTTTGCGGGCTGCGGCGATGAAGATGGTCCCGACCGGATTCTTGGCGCTTCCCCCGCCGGGTCCGGCATAGCCGGTAATCGCGACCGTCACCGCCGCGCCCGAATGCGACAGGAGGCCTTCGGCGAGCCCCTGCGTGACTTCGGCGCTCACCGCGCCATGCTTGGCCGAGACCTCCTCGTCAACGCCGAGGCCTGTGGCCTTAGCGCTTTCATGATACAGCACATAACCGCGATCGAATATCTGCGATGCGCCGGATACCGAAGTCAGGCACGAGCTGACAAGGCCCGCAGTCACTGTCTCGGCTGCAGCAAGACGCACCCCCTTGCGCTTCGCGGCATCAAGCGCCGCAGTTGCCGCATCGAGCAGCGCAGCAGGAAAGATCGTCTGGCCTTCAGTCAGAAACGGATGGTTCGTTGGCATCGCAAGCTCGCTTGTGGGCGGTTTTTCTCAGGATGAATGTCGGCATGCGTTGAAGTCAACGACTGTAGTGCGGTGGTTCCAGAACATCGTCACGATCTGGACCTGCGCGACATCGCGAAGACTTGCTGCGATGACAAATATGGTCTTTGCTGCGATGAGCGAACCGGATGAGGCATAAGGTGCTGATCACGCTCGACCGCGACGGTGTGGGGAGTCTGCAGGAACAGATCTACGAACGCATTCGCGAGCAGATCGTGACGGGAACGCTGCGTGCCGGTGCCGCGGTGCCATCGTCCCGCCTGCTCGCGGCGCAGCTCAAGGTTTCGCGTAACTCGGTGATCTTCGGCTACGAGAGATTGATCAACGAGGGCTATCTCGTCGCCAGACCGATGGTCGGTACGTTCGTCGCCGACGTCCTGCCGGATCGCACGGTGTTGACCGACGACGCCCCCGACGAATTCGCCGCTGACAGTCAGGAGGCGCGTACCGCACCAGTTTTTAACGGCCGCCCGCACGCAATCCTCAACAATTCGAACATCCCGATCGACTTCTGGACCCAGCGCACCGACCCGCGCGCCTTCCCGCTCAAGACATGGCGGCGGCTTGTCATGCAGTCGCTGGCATCGGCGGGTCACAACCTCACCGAATATGGCGATCCATGCGGCCTCATGGCGCTTCGTATCGAGATCGCCGACCATGTCGGCGCGACCCGCGGCATCCGGGTCCGCCCAGAGCAGGTGGTAGTGGTCGCCGGCGCGCAGCTCGCCCTCAATCTGGTCTTGCGCCTGCTGGCCTCTCCCGGCGACGAGATCGCGGTGGAAAATCCGTGCAACCAGGGCGCAGCCTATCTGTTCGAAAGCCATCGTATGCAGCTGCTGCCGATCCCGGTAGACCGGGACGGTATCGACGCGGCGGCCGTTGCGCGATCGCATGCGCGCCTCGCTTATCTCACGCCATCACACCAGTTTCCGATGGGTGCCACACTGTCTCTGCAGCGACGGCGCACCATCCTGCGCTGGGCACAGCAAACCGGTGCCCATGTCATAGAAGACGACTACGATAACGAGTTTCGCTATGATGGTTCGCCGCTGGCTGCGATGAAGGCCTTGGCGCCGGATCATGTCATCTATCTCGGCACGTTCTCGAAGTCGCTCGGTGCCGGACTGCGAACCGGCTACGCGATCTTCCCCGAACATCTGGTCGATGCCGCCGCCACTGCAAAGGGGCTGCTCGACAACGGGCAGGTCTGGCTGGAACAGGCCGCGCTCGCGCGTTTCATGCAAGGCGGCGGCTTCTTGCGCCACCTGCGGCGCAGCCAGCAGCACTACTACTCTCGGCGCAATGCGCTCGTTACCCGCTTGCGCGAACGCTTCGGCAACGTCATACTCATGGGCACCGATGCTGGCACGCATATCGCGTGGCGACTACCAGACCAATTAGCGCCGTCGCATAACATCAAGGCGATCGCACGAACGCGCAATATCGGCATTTACACCGTGCAATCCGGCGGTGGCCATGAATATGATGGCGATACCTTCGAGACAAACTGGCTATTACTCGGCTATGCTTCTCTGACGGAAGAACAGATCCGGGCTGGCATTGATCGCCTTGCCGAACTACTCGCATCTCGCGATCCGTCGTTGCACGAGTTCAAGCAGCGAGCACCGATTGCGCCTGCTTAGATCCGCCCCTCAATAGCGACCAACAAACATCGCTCACGAGCAGTCGAAGCGGATCACGTCCGCTTTGCGCCAGGAGCAAACCTTGGAGCTATTTCATGCGCTCGCCGCCCGCTTCAGCGGGGCGGGCATGGCGTAGATAGCAGCGGGATTACCGACATGCCTGCTTCAACGACGAACGCAACCTACTTATGCAGAGAATAGATCCGTGGCGATGCTGTTCCCGGCCGGCGGACGAGAATACGAGTACCGATGATCTCTTTAGATACCACGAAATTGGGCGCGTCGCTTCTGAGCAAAAGCAGCACGGCCTTCCTTGTAGTCCGCGCTCTGGTAGGCATCGGCGATCAGTTGATCGATTTCGGCGCGTTTTTCCTCGCTTGAACCCTCGGCGAGGGCGTCCAAAATCTGCTTGCTGCCTGCACTCGTTAGCGGAGCATTAGACACCAGCTTGGCGGCGAACTGCATTCCTGCGGCCTGGACGTCGTCGGCCACTGGAAAATCGACCAGGCCGATGCGAACGGCTTCATCGACAGGCAGATGCTCGCCGCCGAACAGAATCCGCTTTGCGGCCGCGAGTCCAACCTGGCGATAGAGTAGCCCGGTATCCAGCAGGCTGTAGACGATGCCCAACCGGGCGGCGGTGATCCCGATTTTGGCCGTATGGTCGGCCAAACGGAAGTCGCAAGCCAAAGCGAGACCGCAACCACCTCCGACGGCAAAGCCGGAAATGGCCGCGATGGTTGGCCCGCGCCATTGCTTGATGGTCATGGTGGCCTGTTCAGCGATGGCATCATAGCGCTGCGCCGATCCGGCATCGGCGCGGACCTCGTCGAACTCGGAAATATCAGCGCCGGCGCAGAAATGTCCGCCTGAACCGGTAAGGATCACGACGCGCACATCACTCCGTGCGTCCAGTTCCCTGAACGTAACTGCAAGCTTGCGCCACATTGCCAGACTGATGGCGTTGCGCTTTTCGGGCCTGCAGAGCGTGACGACGGCGATGCCGTCACGGACTTCGCTGGAGACATATGGGGTATCGGCGGACATCTCTTTTTCCATGTTTTCCGTCAGCGGCCGAACGGCCTCAGCCCTTGATGCCGGTAATCGACTTGCTTTCGGCGCGCGGATCGCGCGTCGGCCAACGGCCGCTTTCGACATGGGTCAGGAAGTTCATCAGGACGCGGTTGAACTCGTCGGGCTCTTCGATATTCAGCGTGTGGCCTGAATTCGGCACCACCGCCAGAGCCGCCGTTGGGATGTTCTGCTTCATCAGCACGCCGGGCAGCAGGCAAGGCCAGTCCTCGTCACCGGTGACGATCAGTGACGGCACACGAAGCGTCTTCATCTGATCCACCAGTGAGAACAGCGACGGACGCTCACGTTGCACGCCAAGTTGGGTATTGGCCGATCCGGTGTCGCTATGCTCGGACAGTTGCTGCTTGAATTCGGCGAAGCCACGCGGATCCTTGTTTTCGTACTGAACCCGCGTCGGGCCATAGGCGTATTTCTGGGAGAAGCTCTTCATGCCCTCCGCCTTGATGGCCGCAGCCACGGCGTCCGCCTCCCCCTTGAACTGCACCTGCTTGTCCGGTTCGGCGCCATAACCGCAGCCAGCGATGCACAGCGAGCGTGCGCGCGCCGCATGGCGGAAGCCGAAATGCAGCGTGGCAAAGCCGCCCATCGACAGGCCGACGATATGGGCGGTGTCGATCTTCAGATGATCGAGCACGGCGAGAATGTCATCGGCGGCGCGCGCCTGCGAATAGGACGCGACATCCTCCGGCACATCGGACGGTGGAAAGCCGCGCGCGGCGTAGGTAATGGCCCGGTACCGTCGCCCGAAGAAGCGCATCTGCGGCTCCCAGCTGCGATGATCGCCTGCATATTCATGCACGAAGATGATCGGTGTCCCGCTGCCGGTTTCTTCATAGTGCAGCTTGACGCCATCGTCGGCGGTTGCGAAGGGCATGATCTACTCCTGTCTTCTCGGTTGTCGCGCGACGTCCATAGGCGCGCTTTCGGAAATCACATCGCGGCATAGCCGCCATCGACCAGAAGGTCGGTGCCGGTCATGAAACTGGACGCATCGCTCATCAGAAACAGCGCAGCGGTGGCAATCTCGATGGGTTGCCCGACGCGGGCCAAAGCATGCTTAGCTGCGCTAGCCGCAATGGCATCGTCCATATCGGCGTGATCACGGAGAAGCAGGCGTCGCGTCTCGATCGCGCCCGGCGACAGCGTGTTGACGCGAATGCCCTGTTGCGCGTGATCCAGCGCCATCGCTTTGGCGAGCTGAATCAGCGCGCCCTTGGCTGCGCAATAGCTGGGACGCCCCTTGGCGCCCACATGCCCCATCTGCGATGCGATGTGAACGATGCTGCCCGCGCCGGCGCGCTGCATATGCGGCAGCGCCGCCTTGCTGGCCAGAAACGCCCCGTTCAGATGCACCGCAAAGGTCCGCTGCCACTCCTGAAAATCGAGCTCGACCACGGATCCGGTCGGGTCATCATTCGACGCGCCATTGACCAGGCCATAGATGCCGCCCCACTCCGCCACCACCGCCGCAATCGCCGCGCTCACCGCGGCATCATCCGTCACATCGCAGGCGATCCCGATCGCGTCGCCGTCGGCCGCCTTGATGTCTGCGACGAGGTCGATCGGCGCGCTGCGGTCCAGACAGGCGACCCGGCCGCCGGCGCCGGCAAAGGCCTTTGCGATCGCCGAGCATATGCCGCCGCCGGCGCCCGTGATCACCATGACGCGACCATTCAGCATGAAGCGTTCTTGCAGAGCTTGTTCCATATCAGACCTTCAGGTGTCGGTGGCAAGTTCGCGGTGCCAGGCGAGATAGTCGTCGAAGGCCGTCGCTTCGTCATAGCGCGCCGTGAAACCGGTCGCGGCCTTCAAACGGGCGACCGAGAATGGCGCGCGCGGCGCTGGCGATGCGGAGCCGAGCGTGGCGCGCGTGATGTCATCCACCAGCTCATATTGAAAATCGGGATACGCTGTCTTCAGACGATCGCACCAGCCGGCCACAGACCAACGATGCCCCGTGGCCAACTGGTAAATCTCTTGATCAAGACAGGTGGCATCGAGCATCCCGACCACAGCAGACGCGATGTCGGTTGCGTAAACCCAATCGTCGGGTAGCGCGGCGGGCAAGCGCACACTCTCGCCGGCGACGGCGGCCTTCATCAGTTGCAGCGGCATGCTGAGCGTATCGCGCATGCCGGTGTCATATTCCCAGCGGCCGAACACCACACCGAGACGGCCGACCGCAATGTCGAGCCCGCGCGTGGTGCGATAGCGCCGGGCAATGGACTCGGCAGCATATTTGCTGATGCCGTACAGGCTCTCGGGGTGCGGTGCGTCGTCCTCGTCGATCACGCTTTTGCGCGGCGGCGATCGGCCATACACCGACCCCGTGCCGAGCTGAACGACGCGGGACAGGTTGCAGGCCAGCGCCGCTTCAAGCGCCTCGATGGTGCCGATCGTGTTTACCGTCACGATCAGCGCGGGCTCCCGTGCCTCGCGCGCCAGCCCTGCCGTGATCGCGGCGCCATGCACCATTTTTGAGACGCCGTGGTCGGTGATCGCCCGCATCAGTTGATCGCGGTTGGTGATATCGCCGATCACGCTGATCAGCTTGCCGGGAAGCGACTCGAGATGACGCTGCGCCACCGCCGGCACCAGTGAGCGATCGAACACAACCACGATCTCGCCCCGCGCCAACAAGGCGCTTGCGATATTGATGCCGACAAAGCCGGCGCCTCCGGTGATCACGGTCGCCATGGACGATGCTATCCTGTGAGGTGGTTGAAATCGTCGACGGCCCGCCGGATCACGTCCGACACCGCGCGGCCCTGCAGCTCATGCGCAAACAGCTCGAATTCGAACGGGCCACGATAGCCGGCATCGCCGAGCATGCGGATCAGCGGCTTGAGATCGAACACCCCGTCCCGCATCCCGCAACGCGACGGCGCCATGAACGGATCATTCGACAGGACCACGCCGGACACCTGAACGCAGGATATTCGCGACGCATGGGTGCCGATGAAGGTTTCGAGATCAGGCTCCCACCAGGTGTGGAATGCGTCCATGATCACCGTGAGTTCAGGAAAGCGCTCCAGCAGTCGCGCTGTCTGCGCCAATGTATTGAGCAGCGACTTGTTGGTTATCCGGCTGGGGTGCATCGGCTCGACACCGAGCTTGACGCCCGCCGCCTCGGCGGCCGCGATCAGCGGCGGCAACGCATCGTCAATGCGGCCGCGCAACTCCTGGATGCTCGCTTGATGTGCATCACCGGCATCGACATAACCACCGCCAATGGTCGTCAGTGCCGACGCTGCCAGCACTTGCGACGCCTCGACCAGAAACGCGTTGATGTTCCGCTGTTCCTGCGCACGTGCCTCGGACCCCCACAGGAAGAACCCGGCGCTGTTGACCGACGTTACCGCCAGATTCCTGGCCGCCAGCATGTCCTTGATGCGGGCCAGCGGAACCTCGCCGAGCGCGCGTTCGGTGAGGCCAACGCCGGTGGCACCCGCCCCCGCGCAGTCATCCAGAAACTGCTCGAGCGGATAGCCGGCAGGCGTGATGTAGTGATTGATGGACAGGCCGTTCATGCGATGACTTGACGCTCCTAGATTGCTGACAGAACCGTCGGACTATCGACCGTCCATCGCACGCAGACACGCGCGCCGATCCCGAGCGGCGCCTCGCGTCCGTTATTGGCGGAATCCGCGATGATCTTGCCGAGCGGCCCGAGATCGACCGTCCGCTGCAGCGTGGGGCCGAGATAGGCCTCATCGATCAATGTCCCTTCAAGACCGGCGCAGAGGTCGCCCAGCGGCTGCACCTCGACGCGTTCGTAGCGCAGCGCGACAAATACTTTGGACCCGACATCAAAAGCCGGCGGAATGCGGCAGGGAAACATGCGGCCATGGAGATTGACGTCACCGAGGCCGTCGGCCGCCTTCGTCTCGACGGTGCCCTCGTAGAAATTCGAATGCCCCATGAACTCCGCCACGAAGCGGTTGACGGGACGTTCATAAACCTCGCGCGGCGAGCCCACCTGCTGGATCCGGCCACGACTCATCACCGCAATACGGTCGGACATCGAGATCGCCTCCCCCTGGTCATGGGTGACGAAGATGAATGTGCCGCCGATCTCCTTGTGCAGCCGGCGCAGCTCGTCCTGCATCTGCAGGCGCAGACGCAGATCGAGCGCGCCCAAAGGCTCGTCGAGCAGCAGAACTTCAGGATCATTGACCAGGGCACGCGCCATCGCGATGCGCTGGCGCTGGCCGCCCGAGAGCTGGTCGATCTTGCGATCCCCGAAGTCCTGCAGCCGGACCAGCTCGAGCGCCTCGCCGACCTTCCTGGTGATGACGTCGCGCGGCGTCTTTTTCATCTCCAGACCGAAGGCGATGTTCTGCGCCACGGTCAGATGGGGGAACAGCGCGCCATGCTGGAACACCATGTTCGTCCGCCGCTCGAAAGGCGGACGTCCGATCACGGACTGTCCGCCGATCTGCAACGCCCCCGAGGTCGGATGCTCGAAGCCGCCGATGATCCGCAACAAAGTCGTCTTGCCGCAACCGGACGGGCCCAGAAGGGAGAAAAACTCCCCCTTCTTGATATCAAGCGTCACCGGCTCAAGCGCCGTCGTATCGCCGAACGTCTTGCCGATTCCCGACAGCGACACGGCCGTCTCGCGGGTGTCGTCGGGCATAGGCGAGGCCTCCTGCTGAAACATGGTCATGCGCGCCGCGAATGTCATGAGGAGCTCTTCACCTTGCTCCAGGTTTCGATCCACATGTTCATGTTGGTCGGGAAAGCGAGCGGATAGTGCTTCACCGAACCGTCGAGAACACCGTAACCAAAGCGCTTGTGCTGCTCCGGCGTGATATCCTTGAGACCGAAATCCGCCGCTGGCAGATAACCGCAGGCATCGGCCAGCGCCTTGGTGTAACGCTCGCCCAACATCGCGTTGATGACGGCATGCGCACCGGCGACATTCTTGCAATCCTTCGGGATATAGGACGTGCTGATCAGAGACAGAACGCCTTCCTTCGGCCACGCACCGGTGATGTCGAAACCGCGCTTCTGCAACTCGTTGCGCATCGGTGCGATGCCGTAGCAGATGTCGATCTCGCCGCTGCTGAGCAGGTTGGAGCCCTGGGCGAAGGTGCTGTAGAACGTCCGCACATTCTTCTTCTTGGCGATCAGGAATTTGGCGACTTCATTGAGCTGATTGCGGTCCATCTGCTCCGGCTTGGCATGGCCGAGATAGAGGCCGGCAGCCATCAGCATCTGATGCGCGACATCCCACCAGCCGATGCGACCGGCATATTTGTCTTCGAACAACAGCGACCAGGACTGGGTATAGGCGTCGTTCTCATCCGTCACGACCTTGCGATTGTAGAGGATGGAGTCGAAGCCCCAGCTATGCGGCACCATGTAGATCTTGCCATCGCGCTCGCCGATACCGGCCTTGGACGGCGCATTGATGTGCTTCAGATTGGGGATCAACGCCGGATCGATCGCCTGCACACGCTCCTGCCCGGCCTTGGCACCCATCACCACCGGCTGCGAGAACGCGAACGAGCTGTTCATCAAGTCGTAGCGGGCGCCGCCCGGCGCGGTGAGGCGCGACACCGTATCGGTGCCGGACATGAATGCTCCCTCGGCGATCTTGACCTTCGCTTCTTCCTCAGCGATCGGCTTCAGCGTCGGATTGACCATCGCATTGACCATCAGCGCGGTGACTTCATTCGCCTGCGCATGCGCCGGAAAGCCCTTCGCGGCGGTCGCGGCGAGCGCGGCCCCGCCCTTCAGCAGCGAGCGGCGATGAATGAAAGGACCGTGCATCGTCTTGAGGGCAGTCATTTTTGTCTCCATTGCATGATCAACAAACGAACGAAATGTGAGCCGTCAGTGTGAACTGGCCGATGTGTTGCTGCGGGATGAAAGGGCAAATCCGATCAGCGAGACCATCATCGAGATGAGCATGATGATTACGCCAACTGCAGGCAAGAACGGGGCCATCTGGTCTGACAGCAGCGACCAGAGATGCACCGGGATGGTGCGCTGGTTGCCGATCGAGAACAGCGTGCGGATGAACTCGTCGAAGGACAACGTGAAAGCGAACATTGTGGTGGCCACCACGCCCGGCTTGATGATCGGCAGCACGATGCGCGTGAACACCGTCATCGGCCGCGCCCCGAGATCGGCTGCCGCTTCTTCGATGCTGCGATCGAGGCCGTGCATGCGCGGAAACAGCGTCATGAAAGCAAAGGGCAACACCCATGTGATGTGAACCGGCAACGCCGTGGTCCACAGACCGAACGGGATTTCGGCGTATCCGAAAAAGATCAGATAGATCACGCCGCCGACAATGCCCGGGATCAGCATCGGCATCAGGATGACTTTCATCAGCAGACCCTTGCCAGGAAAGTCGTGCCGAAAGCCGAGCGCCATCATCAGCGCCAGCGCGGTCGCGACCACCGCACTGACAATGCCGAGCATCACGCTGTTGCCGATCGCCAGCAGCATGTCGCGGGACTGAAAGACCTCGTCGTACCAGCGCAGCGTGAACTGCTTGAGCGGCAGCCCGACGGTCTGGGAGTCGTTGAACGACAGTACGACCAGCAGCAGGATCGGCACATAAAGGAACGCGTAGAACAGGCCCGCATACAGGATGAGAGCCGCGCGGCGTAGATTGATGGTGCGGGTCGGGGCGGCAACCGGGGCGATGGTGAGGTCGGTCATGGTCAGCCTCCCGAGAACACGTTGCTGAGGCGGACCTTCCGGCCGAATACCGCAAGACAGATCAGCACCACCAAGATCAGGACCACGGACAGCGCGCAGCCGAGCGCCCAGTTGTTCGTCACGGTGTATTGCGGGGCAATGATGTTACCAAACATGATGCCGGTGGTGCCGCCCAGCAGTTGCGGCGTGACATAGGCGCCACAGGCGAGCAGGAACACCATCACGCAGCCGGACAGCACGCCGGGCATCGACAGCGGCAGGATGACCCGGCGGAAGGTGCGCCACGGACTGGCACCGAGATCCGCCGCAGCCTCGATCAGTTTTGGATCGAGCTTGTCGAGCGACAGATAGATCGGCAATGTCATGAACAGCGTGTAGACATAGACCAGCGCCACATGGGTTGCGCCTTCATTGTAGAGCAGCCAATCAAGCGGGGCGTCGATCAGGCCGAGATTCAGCAGGACCGAATTGATGAGGCCGTTGCGGCCGAGCATCGGCAGCCATACGAACGTGCGAACGACATAGCTCGACCAGAACGGCAGGAACAGCAGCACCAGGAAGATCGACTTGGTTGTCGGCGGCCGCGTCGCAATGAAATAGGCCATCGGGTAGGACACGATCAGCGAGATGATCGTCACCGTCACGGCTATCCGCAGCGTCTGCAGCAGGACCTTGAAATAGATGGGGTCGTCGAGGATGACCCGGTAGTTATCGAGCGTGAAATCGGCCGTGGTGCCGAAGATGCTCGATGTCCAGAACGACATCACGATCAGTAAGGCAACCGGCGCGACTGCAAACAGCAGCAGCCACGTCGTCGCCGGGATCACCAGCAATAGGCCTCTTCGCGCGGTCGTCATCTCGTCTCCGATCGTCCCTGCCCGTTGCCGTCAGATCGCTCCAGCGGCCTGCATCGATTCAATCTCGCCATCGGCAATGCCGAGATCCTTCAGAATGGCCATGGTGTGCTCGCCCGGCCTCGGCGCCTCTGTCCGCACCGATGGCGGTGTCCGCGACAGCGTGAGCGGCGATCCCACCAGATGAATGTCACCGAGCTCGCTGTGGCTGAGCGGCGCTGCGATGCCGACATGCTCGACCTGAGCGTCGCCAAAAACCTGGTCCATGGAATAGATCGGGCCGACGGGGACATTGGCTGCGGTCAGCACCTCGGTCCACTCCGCCGAGTTGCGCGTGCGAAAGATCGTAGCAAGCTCGCCCATCAGCTCTGCGCGATTGTGGTAGCGCCGTTCCTGCGCGCAATAACGCGGATCGGCCTGCAGATCGGGCCGTGCGATGGCCTTGCAGAAGCTGGCCCATTGTCCTTCGCCGCCGACGCCGATGTTGATGTGGCCGTCCGCGGTGGGCAGCACGCCCATGGGCGTGGTGACGGGATGATCATTGCCGGCGGTTTGCGGCACCCGGCCTTCGACCAGGTAGCTGGCGGCCTGGAAATCGGTCATGGCGATCATCGCCTGCAGCAGCGATGTCTGCACCCACTGTCCCTTCCCGCTCCGCTCGCGTTCGGCGAGCGCGACCAGAATGCCGATCGCCGCATAGTTGCCGGCGGAGGAATCGGCGACCGCGATGCCGGCGCGCATAGGCCCGCCGCCGACTTCGCCGGTGACGCTCATCAATCCGCCCATGCCCTGCGCGATCTGATCGAAGCCCGCGCGCTTCGCATAGGGCCCGGTCTGGCCGAAGCCCGAGATCGAAGCGAGGATGATGCGCGGATTGACGGCCGCCAGTTGCTCATACGAGAAACCGAGCCGATCCTTGACGTCCGGGCGAAAATTCTCGACCACCACATCGGCGGTCTTCACCAGCCCCATCAAAATCTTGAGGCCGTCGGGCGTCTTCAGATTGAGCGCGATCGATCGCTTGTTGCGATGCAGGTTCTGGCTGTCGCTGCCGAGGCGGTTGCCTGTGACGCTCGAATTCGGATCAGCGCCATCGGTCGCCGCGACCTGGATGACATCCGCGCCGAAATCCGCAAACAGGCGGCAGCAGGTCGGGCCGGCGCGCACGCGGGTCAGATCGATCACGCGCAGATGCGACAGGGCCATGGCTGGTGTTGGTGAGGTCAAGCCGATGCTCCGGAATCTTCTCGTTCGACGATGGACGGCACGCGTGCAAGCCAATCGGTGGCGCGCTGATAGTCGTCCGCGAGTTTCAGCAATGGCAGCTCCGCACCGGGCCGCCCGATCACCTGCATGGACAGCGGCACGCCGCGCGCGTCAAAGCCCACTGGAATCGCAATGGCGGGCAGACCCAGCGCATTGACGAAGCGCGTATGCACTGACAGCGCGTAAAGCGTTCTGGCGCTGAAGCTGGAGCTGTCCGGATCGACCTCGGTCGCCAGCGGCACCGGCATCGGAAGCACCGGTAGCACCGCCGCATCGCAGCCGCGCCAGCTCGCCAGGAACGCCTCCAGCAATCCGTCACGGCGCGCCAATGCGGCGGCGAGTTCGTCTGCGCCAATGCCAGTGCCCTTCCCGATCCGCTGCGCCAGCACCGGATCACCCGCGAGCGGGAGATCGCCATACAGGCGCGCGGCTTCGGCCTGCATGATGGTCAGGACGTCACGATCCGCTTCGGCGATCACGCCCGTCTCGTCCAGGTGATGCTGCACCACACCGCTGGCGGCGAGAACACGCAGCGCTTGCGCAATCGCGTCGCGCACGACGGGCGCGGCTTGCGCAATCAACGGAGCAAGCACCATCACCTTGCCGATGGTCGGGGCTTCCTTTGCTGCGGGGGCGATGGCCGGCCATGTGTGGATCAGGTCATCTGCACGGCGCGCCATGAAGCCAACGCAATCCAGCGAGGGTGCCAGCGGCATCGTCCCGTTGGTGGGGATCACGCCCCAGCCGGGCTTCAGGCCGACCAGGCCGCAACAGGCCGCAGGAATGCGGACCGATCCGCCGGTGTCGGATCCAATCCCCAGATGCGCGCAACCCGCGGCAACAAGCGCGGCAGACCCGCTCGAAGACCCGCCGGAGATCACCTCGGGATGCCAGGGGTTCCTGGTGCGCCCGAGCTGGGTGTTGTGACCTGACGGCTCGTAAGCGAGCGTCGTCATGCCGGCGACCGCAACCTGCGATCCGCCAGCCGCATCGAACACACTGAGGATTGATGCATCGCTGGAGGCAACGCCTGGCGATCGGGCGCCGCCCCATTGGGCGCGCCGGGTCACGCGATCAAAGATGTCCTTGGCGACGTAGGGCAAACCGCGCAGCGGACCCTGAGCGTTGAACGCCGCCTGCATCGGCGCAGCAACGGCGTTCAGGCCTGTTCCGACAGATGCAACAGCGGTCTGGCAGCGGGCAAACTCGGCCACTCGTCCATTAGACGTGAGATCGAACCAGCTGCCAGTCGCCATATCGCGCAAAATAATTCCCCCGAAAGCGTCCTGGTAACGCTCTCATTGCGCGAGACATCGATAAAGTCGAATTACCGCAAGACAGGCTTCGACTTTTTCGAAATGGCTACAGCTTCAGCAAAAAGTTCATCAATCGCTGGGTAGGTGGTTCAAGCTCAGGCACCGATCGGACGCAAAGCAAAAAATTTCGGCGCGCCCAGGGTTCGTCGATTTCGATCATTTTCAACCCGTAGGCGGCCAGCAGCGGTGTTGCAGCCGCTTCCGGCATGACGCCGATGCCAAGACCACGACTCGCCATCAGCGCCATCACCTCAAAGCTGTTGACCTGAACGCGGATGCGCGGCGTCCGTCCGACCAGCCTCGCCTGCTCCAGCAGAACCTTTCGGACTGCCGTGTTGTGGCCCATGGTGACGAAATCCTCGTCGATGAAGGCCTCAAACTTCAGCCGCTGATAGGCCGCCAATCGATGCACCTGCGGTACTGCCAGAACCAGCCTGTCGCCACCGAACGGAAAGGTGACCAGCGAATGGGCCTCGAAGGCATTCACAACCAGCCCGAGATCCGCTTCCTTGTTGCGCACCATCTCCAGCGTGCCTTCGGTGCCGCGCTCTTCGAGATCGATCTCGATATCCGGATGCTGCTCGGCAAAACGCGACAGATCGGCGGCCAGCCGCGCCAACAACACCGAACTAGATGACGCAACGCGCACATAGCCGCGGACGCCAGATTCGTGCTCCGTCATTAGGTGGTCGGCGCGATCGACCAGATGAAGGATATCGCGCGCAAAGCGGAGAAACGTCTGCCCCGCCGCAGTAGCTTGAACGCCATGCGGCTTGCGGTCTAGTAGTGGCGTACCGGCATCATGCTCAAGCAGTTGAATCCGGCGACTTGCTGCCGACGACGCCATGCCCAGCCGATCGGCTGCACGCGATATGCTGTTAAGCTCGCAAGCGACCGTGAAAAGCTGCAGGGTCCTGAAATCGTTCCGGTAGATCGAGCCATCCTCAACGTCTCGTGTTGCACAACGTGTTCGGTGTTCAGATCTAGCCGGTCACCGGTGACATGTACACCAAGACGTTCTCTGCTGTCTGCTTCGCGCCAAGAGCGCACACCCAGTATATTCGATTACTCCCCGCCCAGCCCCAGCCGGTTCGGCATGCGCTTCTCGATATTGAACTTGAGCAGTGCCGCCGACCGGAAGATGCCATGGGCGAATTTGCCATAGGGCAGCGTGACGAACAGCGCCATGACCGTGCCGAGATGGATCGCCAGCCACAGCGCCATGAAGCGGGTGTCGCGCAGCACCAAGAGCAGCAGGCCGGTGATGCTCACCAGCAGCAGCAGCATGATGAAGCCGCGGCCCATGGCGTTCTGCTTGACGTCGGCGCGTAGCGCGTCGCGCTTGAAGTTCAGCCACAGCAGTCCGATCGGCCCGATGATCAGGCCGATGCCGCCGAGCGTGCCGAGGATCACGGGCGCGCTCGTCAGCGCATAGGGCGCCTGCAGGTTCCAGATATAGTGATACAGCGTCGCCACGCAGGTGGAGGCGAAGCACAGCAGGAAGCCATACAGCGTGAACTGATGGAAGCGGCGGCGCCACAGCGTGAAGGCGTCATCGCCCTCGTTGCAGCCATCGCCATGTCCCCCGCCGAGATATTTCAGCCGCGCGACGTCGTGCACGGCTTCGGCCACCGCAGGCACGCGCGCTTGCGCGGCAGCCTTGATGTCGGCGGGCGTACCGTCCTTCGTGGGCGACACGTCGCGCCAGAATT
>NZ_JBIISY010000218.1:0-9613 GCF_044340795.1 Tardiphaga sp. | reverse complement strand
TGTAGCCGCTGGCACTACGGGGGCGTTGATATCTCTAGAAAGGTCTACCATGGCAAAGGAAGCCGCACGCGTCCGTCGTCGCGAACGTAAGAACATCGCTTCGGGCGTCGCTCACGTGAACTCCTCGTTCAACAACACCACCATCACCATCACCGACGCGCAGGGCAACACCATTGCCTGGTCCTCGGCCGGCACGATGGGCTTCAAGGGTTCGCGCAAGTCGACCCCGTATGCCGCGCAGGTCGCTGCTGAAGACGCTTCCAAGAAGGCGCAGGAACACGGCATGCGCACCCTCGAAGTCGAGGTTGGCGGTCCGGGTTCGGGTCGTGAATCGGCGCTCCGCGCGCTGCAGGCCGCCGGCTTCACCGTCACCTCGATCCGTGACGTGACCTCGGTGCCGCATAACGGCTGCCGTCCGCGCAAGCGCCGTCGCGTTTAATAACTATCTACTGGGATTGCGGGTGGCTCGGCCGCCCGCAATCGCGTTCGACGTACTTTTACGCGGACTTTCTCCGCGATCTCCAAGCCAGAGAGTTCGATGGCCATGGGTGACACAGTGACGATCCAGAAAAATTGGCAAGAGCTTATCCGCCCCAACAAGCTGCAGGTGACCCCTGGCAGCGATCCGACCCGTTTCGCGACCCTCGTCGCTGAACCGCTCGAGCGTGGTTTCGGTCAGACCCTCGGTAACGCGCTGCGCCGCATCCTGCTGTCGTCGCTGCAGGGCGCTGCCGTTCAGGCCGTGCACATCGACGGCGTTCTGCACGAGTTCTCCTCGATCGCCGGCGTGCGTGAAGACGTCACCGACATCGTGCTGAACGTGAAGGACATCGCGATCAAGATGCAGGGCGAAGGCCCGAAGCGCATGATCGTGAAGAAGCAGGGCCCGGGCGCTGTCACCGCTGGTGACATCCAGACCGTTGGCGACATCACCGTCCTCAATCCCGACCTGCAGCTCTGCACCCTCGACGATGGCGCTGAAATCCGCATGGAATTCACCGTGTCGGGTGGCAAGGGCTATGTCGCTGCCGAGCACAACCGTCCGGAAGACGCGCCGATCGGCCTGATCCCAGTCGACAGCCTGTATTCGCCGGTCCGCAAGGTCAGCTACAAGGTCGAGAACACCCGTGAGGGCCAGATCCTCGACTACGACAAGCTCACCATGACCATCGAGACCAACGGCGCGCTGACGCCCGAGGACGCGGTTGCCTATTCGGCCCGCATCCTGCAGGACCAGCTCAACGTGTTCGTGAACTTCGAAGAGCCCCGCAAGGAAGTTGCTCAGGAAGTCATCCCGGATCTCGCTTTCAACCCGGCCTTCCTCAAGAAGGTGGACGAGCTCGAGCTCTCGGTACGTTCGGCAAACTGCCTGAAGAACGACAACATCGTTTACATCGGCGACCTCGTGCAGAAGTCGGAAGCGGAAATGCTCCGTACCCCGAACTTCGGCCGCAAGTCGCTAAACGAAATCAAGGAAGTGCTGGCCCAGATGGGTCTGCATCTCGGCATGGAAGTGCCCGGTTGGCCGCCGGAGAATATCGACGAGCTGGCCAAGCGCTTCGAAGACCACTACTGAGCAACTATCGAACAAGGTCGGGTAACCCCGGCCTTGTTCTGGGCGAACGCGGGCGGCCCACCTGCAACATGATGTCCCGACGAACCGTCGCGGCAATTGAATAGAGGACTACTCCCATGCGTCACGGCAAGGTTCATCGCAAACTCAACCGCACCGCAGAACATCGCAAGGCGATGTTCGCCAACATGTGCGCGTCGCTGATCAAGCACGAGCAGATCGTCACCACGCTGCCGAAGGCCAAGGAACTCCGCCCGATCGTGGAGAAGCTGGTCACCCTCGGCAAGAAGGGCGGTCTCGACAAGCGTCGTCAGGCCATCAGCGAAATGCGCGACCAGGATCAGGTCCGCAAGCTGTTCGACGTGCTGGCCAAGCGCTATGCCGATCGTCAGGGCGGCTACACCCGCATCATCAAGGCCGGCTTCCGTTACGGCGACAACGCCCCGATGGCCGTGATCGAATTCGTCGATCGCGACGAAGACGCCAAGGGCAAGGATTCGGGCCCGGTGCAGGGCGCCGAAGCGGACGCGGCGTAAGCTGCTCTTCCAGATGAGTTCTGAAAACGGCGCCTTCGGGCGCCGTTTTTGTTTGAACACTCACTGCCACGTGAGCCTCATTGCGCCTTGGCAGATCAGTTCCAATATCAGCTCCATCCTCACCCATGGAGCGTCCAATGAAGATCGATCTCACCGGCAAGACCGCACTCGTCACAGGCTCCACCGCAGGCATCGGCCTGGCGATCGCCAAGGGCCTTGCCGGCACTGGCGCGGAGGTCGTGGTCAATGGCCGCAGCCAAGCCAAGGTGGATGCCGCCATCGCAGCGATCGGCAAGGCGGTCCCCGGTGCCAAGGTGAAGGGCGTGGCGGCCGACGTTTCGACCGCGGAGGGCTGCAAGGCGCTGGCCGCCGCGCTGCCGGACATCGATATCCTGGTCAACAATGCCGGCATCTTCGAGCCCAAGGGCTTCTTCGACATTCCGGACGAGGATTGGGAGCGCTTCTTCGACGTCAATGTCATGTCGGGCGTCCGGCTGTCGCGCGCCTACATGCAGGGCATGCTGAAGCGCAATTGGGGCCGCATCGTTTTCATTTCCTCGGAGTCGGGCCTCAACATCCCGAGTGAGATGATCCATTACGGCATGTCGAAAACGGCACAGCTTGCGATCTCACGCGGTCTCGCCGAACTCACCAAGGGCACGGCGGTTACCGTGAATTCGGTACTGCCGGGACCGACCATGTCCGAAGGCGTCGAGACCTTTGTGAAGGATCTCGCCAAGCAGAACGGCCAGTCGGTCGATCAAGCCGCGAAGGATTTCGTCAAGCAGCATCGCTCGACCTCGTTGATTCAGCGTTTTGCCAGCGTTGAGGAGATCGCCAATATGGTCGTCTTCGTGAGCTCGAAGGAAGCGTCGGTGACCAACGGCGCCGCCTTGCGGGCCGAGGGGGGGATCGTGCAGACGATCGCGTAAGTCACAGCGATTTCTGAAGCGGACTTTGCCGCCGCGCTAAAGCGCTCCGCCTCGAAGCGGAGAGCAGTGGCGGCTACGCTCGCAGCCAGCGTCGTTATTTGCTGCCTTCCGACGGGGCGAGTGCCTGATCGAAAAACGCCGGTATGTCTGCGCTGAGCTGCTTCAGGAAAGCGGCCCGGTCGAAGCCCGGCGGATCAGCATTGGCGTCGCCATCCAGCGTGGGAATCGGCATCCCGACCTTGTCCATGAAAGCGAAGTGCCACGCATTCGGAATGGTCTGCAGACGCGTGCCCGGGATGTTTTGCGCAATGTGGGCGGCGTGAAATCTTGGCGGCAGCCAGCGGTCGTTTTCCGCTGCGTAGATCCGGGTTGGCAGGTCGATGGCCTGCAGCGACTGAGCTGTGAACATGACGCCGACCGGCGCCATGGCAACAATGGCGCGGACACGGCGATCGACGACCGAGGGGAGCTCGGAGGAGACTGGTGTGGACGCAGGATCGCGGCCCATGCCGCAGAAAATGGGATCCTCGGCACGGTCCTTTGCGCAATGCGTGCCGATGAGCGAGAGATCAAACCGGCCGCCTGCGAGGGCAACCACGGTGAAACCGCCAGCCGAATGCCCCACGGCGCCGATCAGCGGCCCTTTGGCGTCGGCGGCAACGCGGTCACGCCAATCGGGGTCTGCCAGCAGCGTGTCGATGACGCGCGATGCCTGGCGTGGACGTTCGACGAAGATGGCGCCCGGCGCCTGTTGCCACAGTGACTTGTCGGCATAATTGTCCCCGGGATGGCGGAGCGCTGCAACGAGATAGCCAGCTCGGGCGAGTGCGACGGCCAGGCTGCTATGGCCAAGCTCCGAACCGCCGGTGCCGTGGCTGACGATAATCAGCCCCTTCAGCCGGTCGGTCGGCGGTGCCATCGGCGCCACCTGGACCGTATAGGGGCCCATCGCCATCGCGCGAGCCGGTGCTTCGGTTGGATAGAACAGGGCCACCGATATGGCGGCCGGACTCGCCGGTGACGCCGGCACGGCATAGGGTCTCCAGCCGGCTTCGGTCGCCGTCGCGGCGCTGCCGAGAGGGGCGGAGGCCATTGTCAGCAATGACAGCAAAGCGGCGGCGCGGAGCTGTCTGGCAGAAGTTGCAAATGTCATGGATGCGACCCGGTTGAATGGCTATCCTGCTAGGTGCAGACGGGCGGACTGGTCCATCTCCCATTCGCGAACGGCAGGAATTCTTCGCCAATGACCCCGACTTCGCCAATGACATTCGCCGACACCCTGTTGCCGAACGCATTTCGGCACCGTCGCGTCTTCGTCACCGTTGCGCTTCCGCTGATGGTCGCGACGGCACTCGCCGCGGTCGGCGCTTTCGGCACCTATATCGGCATGGCGCTCCCGCTGCGGCTGCTGCACTTCATATGCATTGGGCTCGTGATCGGCGGCCTGATCGCTGCGCTATCTGCCTGTCTGCGGCGTTTCTGGTTCGACGGCGAGTTGCCGTTCTGGGCGGTGCTTGCAGTTGCTGTCGTGATGGCTCTGCCCGGCGCCTGGCTCACTTACCAGTCTCTGGCGTTCTGGGCGCCGCGGACGCTTCCCTATGTGTCCGCCCGTGAATTGCTGGCGCAGGTGGTGCTGGTCAACGTGTTGATCAGCAGTGGCGTCTGGGCCTTGCGTCGGCGAGCCACGCCGCCGGCAGAGATGGACAAGGAGGCGCCTGCACCTGTGCACTCCGACCAGTCGTTGCGCGGCAAGCTTCCCGCGCCATTACGCCATGCTGCTATCTTGTCCCTCAGCGCGGAGGATCACTATGTCCGTGTGCGAACCGGCCAGGGGGACGCTCTTGTCCTGATGAATTTGAGCACTGCAATCGAGGCACTTGGCGCCAGCGCCGGTGTCCGCATCCATCGTTCACATTGGGTGTCGCGTCGTCTCGCGGAAGCGGCGGCGACCTCGGGAAGCCGACATGGCATCCGCATCGATGAACACACTGTCCTGCCGGTCAGCCGGGCCGGGCGCAAACTGCTGAACGATCTTTGAAAAGCAGTCGAGCGTGGTTTTACCATGCGTTGGCTTGGTCGGCTGAATTCACGACAGTTGCTTGAGCACCCGACTTATATGAATCCGCAACAGAAAAGGCGGCGCCGGAGCGCCGCCTTCTCGCGTTGGTGTGGGCTGAGGGCATTCAGCCCCGAACCTGGAGGTTACTGAAGCGTGGGTGTTTACCAGGCGACCTGGGTGCGCATCGCGAACACGTCGTAATCTGCACCCGTGTTGATGCCGGCGGTGTTGAACTTGTCCACGGTGCCGTGGATCCAGTTGAACATGAAACGGGTGTTGTTGTTGACGTACCAGTTCAGGCCGACCGTGGTGTTCTTCAGTTCACCACCGCGGACCGTGAGGTCGTTGAGGCTGGCATAGCTGTAGCGAACCGCCAGTTCCCACGCGCCGAGATCGCCGGTGGCGAAGTTGACCGGACGCGCCGGAGAGACACCGCCGAAGGCGCCAGCCGACGACGAGTACTTGCGGGATTCGCCGGTCAGCACATAGCTGGCCTGACCGTAGCCGCCCTCGAAGTTGAGGTCGCCGAGGCCGTTGGTGCGCTGGACGCTGTAGTTGAAGTATTCGCCGGTGGCGAGGAAGCTGCCGTAACGGACAGCGCCTTCACCGCTCAGCACATGCGCGCTGTTGACGAAGTTCATGGTGCCGGTGTCGAGCAGCGCGTTGGTGGCCGGATCGATGCGGACTTCGATACGGTCGTTCATGCGCAGCGTGTTGTTGGTCACGCCGCCGGTCTCTGCGAGATACAGCGCATCAAAGCCGACGAGGACGGTCGAGACTTCGTTGTTGACCGGAACGGCAACGGCGCGGAAGGTGGCGCCGAGCGGCTGCGGGATCGAGTGGTTCACGCCAGCGCCCGTGGTCGGACCGGTCACGTAAGCGCCGACCCAGTAGTGCTTGTCGAACACCTGACCACCGAAGGCCGAGCGGAAGTCGCCGGCGGCGAGGTTGACGGCGAGCACCTGCGAGGCGGAGCGCTCCATGAAGAACGAGTTGTTCGACGAGATGGATTCATCGAGCGTATACGGCACGTCGATATAGCCGCCCTGGATGATCAGGCCCTTGATGCCCTTATAGGCAACCCAGGCATTGTTCAGCACGGCCTGGCCGTCAGTGGTGCCGCCGGCATCGATGATGAGGCCGTATTCCCAGTCCTTGTTGTAGGTGCCGATCAGGCCGAGGCGGGCGCGACGGGCATTGATGCCGTCATTGACGCTCTGCGGCGAGGTCGCAGCCGACTTCGGCGAATACGAATAGGCGCCGGCGTCGAAGTGGATGCGGCCGGTGATGGCGACGCAGTTCAAGCCATCGCCGGTGCAGAAGGTCGGACGGTTGCCGGGCATGGTCAGGATTGCGTCGAGATGCGGCACGGCCTTCTTGTGCATGGCGGCGTTGGCATTGGCGAAATTCGCCTGCGCAACGGCCTGCTGCTTCTGCGTGTTGTTGGCCTGCTTCTGAACGCTATCGAGCTTCTTTTCCAGCGCGCGGAGCTGCGCCTTCAAAGCTGCAACGTCATCGTTGGTGGCCTGTGCATGTGCCTGGCCGGACATCGCCAGCGCGCCAAGCACGGCGACGGTGCCCAAGAATTTGTGTGTCGTGGAAGACATGGATTACCCCTGTAGAAGACAAAATCCGACACGCCCCGCGAATTGCTTCGCAGGTGGTGATGCGCGCTGATCTGTGTTTGTGGACTTGTGGAAGGAATGGTCCCGCCAGGCGGGCGCCATCCGACTTTTTACAAGCGAGCCACTGTTGAGCTCGCCGGCAACCTAGTTTCGCTCTGTGACAGTTCTGTAAAACCCGCAATGCAGTGGGGTGACTATCCCGCACTGTCGCCCTGCGAGCACACTTTGCTTATCGAAATGGCTATTTAAGTTAGCTAATTAATGGAGGCGACGCATCCTGAGATGCGTCGCCTCTGTGGATGTCGCGTTACGCGGGAGCGCGTGTGATCAGTTTTGCACTCACCAGCCTTCGAGCACGATCTTGCCGTGCGATTTGCCGGACTCGAGCAGCGCGTGGGCGCGCTTGAGATTCGCGGCATTGATGGTGCCGAAGGTTTTGTCGAGAGTCGTGCGCAGCACGCCCTTGTCGATGAGGTCGGCGACATCGTTGAGAAGATGATGTTGCGCGATCATGTCCGGTGTCTGGAATGACGAGCGTGTGAACATGGATTCCCAATGCACCGAAACGGCCTTGCCCTTGAAGGCGGCCATGCTGAACTCGGCGGGATCGTCGATCAGGCCGAACCTGCCCTGCGGCGCGATGATGTCAGCGAGCGCCTTGTAGTGCTGCTCGGTGCCGGTCAGGCTGGCGATCAGGGCGACCGGCGGCACTTTCAGCGCCTCGATCTGCTCTTTCATCGGCTTCGAATGATCCACCACCGCATGGGCGCCGAGATCCTGGCACCACTTGACCGTTTCGGGGCGCGAAGCTGTCGCCACCACGGTGAGGCCGGTGAGGCGGCGGGCGAGCTGGATCAGGATCGAGCCGACGCCACCGGCGCCGCCGATGATCAGGAGTGTGCGCGGATCGAGGCTCTTGCCCGGCGCCACGCCGAGGCGGTCGAACAGCAGCTCCCAGGCGGTGATGGCGGTCAGGGGAAGGGCCGCCGACTCCGTGAAGCCGAGCGACGCCGGCTTGCGGCCCACGATGCGTTCATCCACCAGATGGAATTCCGCATTGGTGCCCTGGCGCAGGATCGAGCCGGCGTAGAATACCTCGTCGCCCGGCTTGAACATGGTGACATCGGGGCCGACGGCATCGACCACGCCGGCAGCGTCATAGCCCAGGATCTTGGTCTCGCCGGCCTTCGGCTCGGCCCGCTTGCGGACCTTGAAATCCACCGGATTGACCGAGATTGCCTTCACAGCCACGCGGATGTCGCGGCCCTTCGGCTCCGGCTTGGCGGCCTCGAAGTCGAACAGGGCCTTTTCATCATCGATGGGGAGGGATTTGGTGTAGCCGACGGCCTTCATGAATGGGCTCTCCTTGGGATTGGCATGACGCCCGCTCTAGCTGTCGTGGTGGGCGGCGAATTGCAAGGCGGCCGGTTCCACAGATATCGGCAAAGCAGGGCTGCGATGGCCGTTGCCGGCTGGTTCGTGCCCTTCTATTGCCCCGCTGGGGGGCCTATATTCCGGCGATTTCCCGCCAAAGAGGTCCCGATGATTCCATTTTTTCGCCGTGCAGCGACCGTTTCGGCTTTGTGCGCCATTGTCCTGTCCCAGAGCGTCCTGTCCCTGAGCCCGGCCTCGGCCCAGAACCGGCAGGTCCCGACATCGCCCACCGAGCTGAAACTGTCCTACGCGCCGATCGTGCAGCGGGTGCAGCCGGCGGTGGTGAACGTCTATGCAGCCAAGACGGTGCAGAACCGCAATCCGCTGCTCGACGATCCCGTGTTCCGCCGCTTCTTCGGCGGGCAGGGCATGCAGCCGGAGCAGATGCAGCGCTCGCTCGGTTCGGGCGTGATGGTGGATGCGGCGGGCCTCGTCGTCACCAACAACCACGTCATCGAGGGGGCGGACCAGGTCAAGATCTCGCTGTCCGACAAGCGCGAATTCGAGGCGGAGATCGTGCTCAAGGACAGCCGCACCGATCTCGCCGTGCTGCGCATCAAGGATGCCAAGGAAAAGTTCGCAACACTCGATTTTGCCAATTCCGACGATTTGCTCGTCGGCGACGTCGTCCTCGCCATCGGCAATCCGTTTGGCGTCGGTCAGACCGTGACACACGGCATCATCTCGGCGCTGGCACGCACGCAGGTCGGCATCACGGACTATCAGTTCTTCATCCAGACCGATGCCGCGATCAATCCGGGCAATTCGGGCGGCGCGCTGGTGGACATGACCGGCAAGCTGGTGGGCGTGAACACCGCGATCTTCTCGCGTTCGGGCGGCTCGCAGGGCATCGGCTTTGCGATCCCGGCCAATATGGTCCGCGTCGTCGTTGCCTCCGCCAAGTCGGGCGGCAAGGCGGTGAAGCGCCCATGGCTTGGCGCACGCCTGCAGAATATCACGCCGGAGATCGCCGAGACGCTCGGCCTGAAAACGCCATCGGGCGCGCTGGTCGTCAATGTGACGCCGAACAGCCCGGCCGCGAAGTCCGGGTTGAAGGTTTCCGATCTCGTCACCGCCATCGATGGTCAGGTGATCGATGATCCCAATGCCTTCGAGTATCGCTTCGCGACCCGCCCGCTCGGCGGCACCACGCAGCTCGATGCGCAGCGCGGCGGCAAGCCGGTGAAGCTCACCGTTGCGCTGGAAGCCGCGCCGGATACGGGCCGTGATGAAATTGTGCTGAAGGGCCGTTCGCCGTTCCAGGGCGCCAAGGTCGCCAATATCTCGCCGGCACTCGCGGACGAGTTGCGGCTGGATTCCAGCGTCGAGGGCGTCGTCATCACCGATCTCACAGAGACGGCAACGGCGGCTGGTGTCGGCTTCCAGAAGGGGGACCTCATTCTGGCGGTGAATGGCGTCAAGATCGGCAAGACCAGCGATCTCGAAAAGGTCAC
>NZ_JBIISY010000021.1:0-44024 GCF_044340795.1 Tardiphaga sp. | reverse complement strand
GCTGTGCTTTCCCCACCCTACAGTCACGGCTACATCGCCGGCACGCTCATCACCACCAGCGCGCAGCCGACGAGTGCCAGCTCGCCCGGCAATGTCTCGCGGGCGCGGCGCACGATGCCTTCGCCGAGACGACCGAAGAAGCGCATCCAGCGCTGCATGCGCCAGTACAGCGAGTTCTCCAGCGTCACGGCGCGCAGTGTGAAGGCCTTGCCCTTGGCCCAGGCATCGCATTCGAGCTTGAGCGGATCGCTGTAATATTGCGCGATCTTCTCGGCGTTCATACCGGGCGTGACCAGCCAGTTCGGGATGTGCACGCTGCACAGCTGCACGACATCGGTGAACACCTTGTCGGTGCCGCAGCCGCTGCCGGGGCACGGCGAAGCAAAAGCATCGCCGACAAGGACGATGCCGGGCTGCACCACATTGTCGCTCTCATAGAGATCGATCGGGCGGATCCGGATATCGCCGGAAATCGAGTAATCGCCGATCAGGCGGCGCAGTTTCGGCAGGCAGCTGTCGAGCGCCGCCTCCGGCGTGCGACGCATGGCGCGCACCCAGGGATCATTCGCCTCGCGATAGACGAACAGATTGCCGCGCATCGTCTCGCCGATCGGAAACAGCGTCAGATAGGCAGTGCGATGGCGCGTTGCTTCTGCAAAATAAGTAAGCGCCGGGAAATCGAACTTTTCACGGTTGATCGGCGCAATGTCGAAGCCGACCGAAATCGAGTGACAGGCCGAGATGACCGGACGGCCGATCTTCAGCTGATCGCGCAACCCGATGCTGGCGCCATTCGCCAACACCACGAGGCGCGCAGAGATGTCTTCGCCGGTGGAGAGACCGATGGTCTGGCGATCGTCGGAAGTGCGGATCGACACGGCCTTGGCATGGATCGTTTCCACCGTGGGCGGGATTTCAGCGCGTACGGTGTTGACCAGCGTCTCATAGAGGAAGCCATGCTGCTGGCTCGGCCGCTTGTCGATGACCCGGCCGAAGCGGGCCAGCCAGATTTCCTGATCGTGGGTCGCGGCATTGAACACCGCGTCACGGAGGCCGGTCCTGGCCAGACGATCGATCTGCTGCTGGCCGCCGATCTTCTCGCAGCGCAGCTCCGGCGGATGCAGGCGATGCGGCTCGATGAGGATTGCGGACACACCGGCGCGGCCCAGCATGGCCGCCGCGGTCGAACCTGCAAGGCCGCCACCAATGATCGCGATATCCGTCTGACGCACGGGAACTCTCCGCCTGCGACATCCGTGCACCCGAAATCTTAAAAATCGGGAAAGGATTGTGATGGGTGGTGAACGGCTACCGCGGGAGTTTTGTTTCGCGAGGTTTCGCGCGTTCTTGTAGCCTGCATGGAGCGTAGCGTAATGCAGGGACCGGCGCTCCGATTGAACAGCCGGTCCCCGGATTGCGCTGCGCTCCATCCGGGCTACGATTTCACACCGATGCCGTTGTCACGCCGCCATCGATCACCATGGTCTGTCCGGTGGTGAAGGTCGAGACATCCGAGCTGAGATAGGCTACCGCGCCGGCGATCTCGTGGGGCTCGCCGATGCGGCGCAACGGCGTGTTGGCGGTGCGCTTCTTGAGATTGACCTCGTCCTCCCATAGCGCCTTGGCGAAATCGGTCTTCACCAGACCCGGCGCGATGCAGTTGACGCGCACGCCCTTCGGCCCCCATTCGCCGGCAAGGCTGCGGCACAGCGCAAAATCCGCGGCTTTGGAAATGCCATAGGCGCCGATCACCGTGGAGCCGCGCAGGCCACCGATGGAGGAGATGATCACCACCGAGCCCTTGCCCCGCTCGGCCATGGCCGGGATCGCCTTGGCACAGAGCCAGATATTGCTCTTCACATTGGAGCCCATGATCTTGTCGAACGCCTCGTCGGTGATGTCGAGCAACGGACCGTAATAGGGATTCACCGCGGCGTTGCAGACGAGGATGTCGATCGGGCCGTAATGCTTCACCGTGCCGTCGATCAGCGCCTCGACCTCGTTCTTGCGCGCGATGTTGCAGGGAATGACATGGGCATCACCGCCATTCTTGCGGATGCCTTCGGCAACTTCCTCGCAGGCGTCAGCCTTGCGGCTGGAAATGACGACCTTGGCGCCGAGCTGTGCCAGCAATTCCGCCGAGGCCCGGCCGATGCCGCGGCTGGAGCCGGTGATGACGGCAACCTTGCCGGTGAGGTCGAATGGATTTTTCACGGGGTGTTTCCTCCTGTTGTTGGAGGCATTGTGGGGATGGAGGTCGCGGGGTCAAGCGCGGTTCGTAGGATGGGTAGAGTGAAGGCGCGTCAGCGCCGTAGCGAAACCCATCAATGCCGGAGCGCGGAATGATGGGTTTCGCTTCGCTCTACCCATCCTACGAATTACGATCGTGCCACCCGCGTCGCGATATAATCCTTGCCCTTCGCCGTAAACGTCTCGCGGATGATGAACCCATCCGCCGGCGACATCGGGCCGATCGGGACCGGGCCGGTCGGCATGATCAGCGTCGCATGGCTGCCAACAAAGATGAGAAGATGCCGCCGCTCCTCGAGCAGCTTTGCCGACCATGCGATCAGGCCATTCAGCAGCGGTTGTTTCTGCCAGGCGGAAGGCGCGCCGGGATCAACCTGCCCATAGATGAAGCCGGTGGTCGGATAGACCGAGAACACGATCTTGGAATGCTCGGGCTTCCAGGCCTCCGCCATCTCGTGGTCCTGCACCCAGACGCAATCGAAGGCGCGGCACTGCTGCGGGCGGGTGTCGTAGATCTTGCAGCCGGAACCGATGGCGCAGTGCTGGCACCATTTGCCGGCCGGCTTCGGCACCTCGTCGATCCGGTAGACCTTGCAGCACATGGTGCAGGTTCCACAGGGACGGTTCTGGGGAGCGGGATCGGCGGTGACGAGCGGCGGCTGCATCCCGGCGATATGCGTCAATCCGGCCCCCGGGATCAACCGGGCCGTGCGGCGCTGACATATGAGTGATCAGCCGGGACATTGGCCGCTGCACGTGCTAAGAGCCGCGCTTCACCCCATATGGAACATGAAATGCCCCCGGGCCGCTTTGACGCGCGGGCATTTTAGAGAGCAAAATCATTGAGTTACGCGGTCAAAGAGATTTTCCTGACGCTGCAGGGCGAAGGCGCCCATGCGGGCCGCGCCTCCGTGTTCTGCCGTTTTGCCGGCTGCAATCTCTGGACCGGCCGTGAACAGGACCGCGCGGCGGCGGTCTGCCAGTTCTGCGACACCGATTTCGTCGGCATGGATGGGACGCTGGGCGGCCGCTACGCCACCGCAGCGGCGCTGGCAGACACCATTGCCGCGCAATGGGCCGGGCCGAACGACAACCGCTATGTGGTGCTGACCGGCGGCGAGCCTTTGCTGCAGGTCAACGACGAGCTCGTCGCCGCATTGCATGAGCGTGGCTTCGAGATCGGCGTCGAGACCAACGGCACCGTGGCGCCGCCAGCTGGCATCGACTGGATCTGCGTCTCGCCGAAAGCCGGCGCCGATCTCGTCATTCGCGCCGGGCACGAATTGAAGCTGGTCTATCCGCAGGCGGCCGCGATGCCGGACAGGTTCGAGTCGCTCGCCTTCGAGCGATTCTCGCTGCAGCCGATGGACGGACCGGATGCGATCAGCAATACCGCGCTGGCAGTGGACTACTGTCTGAAGCATCCGCAATGGCGGCTGAGCGTGCAGACGCACAAGACACTCGGTATCAGGTAATTTGGGATCAGGTAGTTCAGGTATCAGGTGATGTGGGAACTAACGAAATCGTTTCGCTTCGAGGCAGCCCATGCGCTGTCCTATACGACGCTCGGCGAAGCGAGCCAGGAGATTCACGGCCACTCGTTCCGCGCCGAGATCACCATCCGCGGCGAGCCCGATCCGGTCACCGGCATGGTGATGGATCTCGGCCTGCTCGACCGCGGGCTGGATGATCTCCGCAAGACGCTGGACCACAAGTTCCTGAACAAGATCGAGGCGATCGGCATCCCGACGCTGGAGAACCTGTCGCGCTACATCTGGGACCGCGTTGCCGACAAAGGACCGGTGGTCCGCGTCGGCGTCTTCCGCGACAGCTGCAATGAGAGCTGCGTGTATTTCGGACCGAAGACGTAAGCTCGACCGCAGGGCGGATCAGGCGAAGCCGTCATCCGCCCTACAGCTGATCATTACTTCTTGCTGATCTTGTTGCCGATACCCGAGGTCGAGATCGCAGGCGCCTTGACGCCGTTTTCGGCGGTCCAGGTCAATTCGTTCTTCGACCCCTGCACATCGATCTTCGCTGCGCTGCCCACCGTCAGCGAAACGTCCTGTTCTGCACCGGACACCGAGACTTCCGCGGGTGCATTCTCGGACTTCAGCTTGGCCTGCACGGTGTTCTTGTGCAGTTCGACCAGCAGCGCGCCGGTCTCGCCGCCCGTCGCCTTGATCGACATGCCGCTGACAGCGAGCGATTTCGCCTCATCGAAGCGTACCTTGTGATCGGCGCCCAGCACCTTGATGTCACCGCAACGCCCGGTGAGCTCGACCGAATTACCCTGTCCCGCAATGATGACGTTCTGGCCGTCACATGCGAAGTCGCGCGACATCTGCACGCCTTCGACAGTGATCTCTTCCGCGGATGCGGCAACAGGAGCGATCACGGCAAAACTCGCGACAACAACGTGCTTCAGCTTCAAGATAATTCCTCCAGATGAGATGCAGGCCGGCAACCGAATGCGGCTGCCACGGACGGGCCTTTCGACTAGGAAGCGAATATGGCCGCGATGGGGCTGCCTGCATCGCGCCGTCGCGAATAGATGCGTTCTCAAAATGAAGTCGGCATGACGCCGCATTGCGTTGCGCATCTCACCACAAAGTGAGCCCGCGACACATCTTTGTCGCATATGCGATTTCTCATGCTCTGCATTGTCGTAACCATGGGGGCTTCATGGAGTGACAATGAATTTGATGCCGTCCTGGTCATTGCGCGTGCTCGGCACGCTGGCTTTTTTGACTTGCGCCCTCGGTCCGTCGCAGGCATCGGCCGATCGTGCGGTCAACGAACAGATCAGGCGTATCGTGACCAACGAGCTCGCATCCAAGGTCAATAATCACGGCGGCCTCGCCGTGGCGGTGCACGCGGCCGGACATACGCAGATTTTCACCTACGGCTTTGCCGATCAGGCGGCCCAGCGGCGGATCGCATCCGATACGCTGTTCAACCTGGCCTCGGTGCGCAAACTGTTCGAGGCGACGCTGGTGTCACTTGGCTCGATCCGCGGCGAGTTCAGTCTCGACGATCCCGCCAGCAAATACGTTCCCGAACTGACCGGCGACTATGTGAAACGCATCACCATCGGCCAGCTCGCCACCCACACATCCGGACTGCTGCTGCCGACGGATCATCCGCCATGGCCGACGGACTCCTACTCGCTGCCGCGCTTCTTCGACGTCCTGAACAGCTGGACGCCGAAGGCCGGCGAAAAACCCGGCAAGCAGCGTGTCTATACGCATGCAGGCTACGTTCTGCTGCAACTGGTGCTGGAGCGTCGCTACGGCCGGCCGATCGCGGAGCAGATCTCCGAACGCGTGTTGAATCCGCTGGGCATGAAGGAGACGTTCCTGCCCGAGCGTGGCGCGGGTGATCACGCCCTGCTCGCGCCAAAATATCTCGCACGTGTGGTGCAGGGCTATGACGACGACGGATCGACCGTCGGCACGCCCGGCAACCAGCAGGGCTATTACAGCTTCCCCGGCACGGGACAGATGTTTTCTTCGCCGAAGGATCTGGCGATCTTCCTCGCCGCCAGCCTCGACGATCACGTGGTCGATCCACAGCTCCGGCAGGCGCTGAAGGCGACCCAGCTCGAAATGTTTCGCGTCGACAACGATTTCGGCCAGGCCATCGCCTGGGAAAACGTGCATCGCGGCGGCATCGAGGTGGTGGACAAGCCCGGCGGGCTGAACAATGCCACGGCCTATGTCGGCCTGCTGCCGCGGCAGCGCATGGGCGTCGTCGTCCTCGCCAATCGCGGCGAGTTTCCGTACGAGGTTGCGCGATATCGCGTCTTGCCGGAGCTGGCGCGACTGCGCGGACAGTAGCGCGCGCTGGCATTCCTATGCACATGATGCTTGGATGCCGGCATGCGCATCCTGCTGATCAATCCCAACACCACCGACAGCGTCACGGCGCTGGTGACGCAGCATGTCAAGGCCGTCGCCGGTGATGCTGCGACATTCATTCCCGTCACCGGTCGCTTCGGTGCACGCTACATCTCCACCCGCGCGTCTGCCGCGATCGCCGCGCATGCGGCGCTCGATGCCTATGCGGCCCATGGCGCGGGATGCGACGCGGTCTATCTCGCCTGTTTCGGCGATCCCGGCCTGCTGGCGCTGCGTGAAGTCGCCGAGGTGCCGGTGGTCGGCATGGCGGAGGCGTCCTGCCTGGAGGCAGCCAAAAGCGGCCGCTTTGCCATCGTCACCGGCGGCGCGCTGTGGGGGCCCATGCTCACCGAATTCGTCGCCGGCATCGGACTTGCCGACAAGCTCGCCAGCGTCCGGACCATCGCGCCCACCGGCGGCGAGATCGCGACCAATCCCGACGCGGCGCTGACCTCGCTCGCCAGGGCCTGCACGGCCTGCGCGACGGAAGATGGCGCGGAGGTCGTGATCCTCGGCGGCGCGGCGCTGGCCGGGCTTGCCGGGCGCATCCAGCCCGACGTTCCGGTGCCCGTGCTCTGCTCGGTCGCCACCGGCACCCATGCCGTCATCGCCGCGGCGAAGCGACAGCGCGATGACGGCGTGCGTCCGCCGGCGCTGGAGAGCATCGGCCTGTCAACGGAACTTGCGACACTTCTGCATCGGAAATAACGCCGCGCCATCCCGCCGTGTTCGGACTGTCATGACCCGCGCCTAGTCTTTGCGTGCGATTCAACCCACGCACAGGAGCCGATCATGGAATTGAAAGCTGGTGACGTCGTCATGCTGAAGTCGGGCGGCATGCCGCTCACCGTTGCCGATGTGGATGGCAACGATATCGAATGCGTGTGGCTCGGCGAAGAAGGCGACCTGTTCCGCGAGACGCTGCCGCGCGCCGTTCTCGAAGTCGCGCTGCTGGCGACGGATGACGACGAGGATGAAGAAGACGAGGACGAGAAGGCCGCCTGATTCCGGCGGATCGTTTATGCTTTCGCACCGAGCGCGAAGGTTTCGCGCTCGGCCTCTTCGCCACGTTCGCCGTCGATGAAGAAGGCTGCAGTCGTCAATTTCGCCGGGAAATGATAGACGGCGACGGCGCTGCCGGGACCACCGCCGGTGTGCCCGATGACATCCGCGCCATCGCGCGCAGTGCCCGTCATAACGCCGAGGCCATAGGCCGCAGCCAGCCAAGGACGATCGGCACCAGGATCGCCCACGGGCAGACCGATCTTCATCTCAGTCAATAGATTCTGCGGCAGAAGATCCGATGTCAGCAAGCGATGCAGCAACAGCACCGCATCGCGCAGGCTGCCAGTAGCCAGCCCGTGATAGACCCATCGTGGATCGTAGGACGCGCGCGATCCCATCTGCAGTGTTTGCAGATCGCTGCGCCGTTCCGCAATCAGCGGGCCATCGACACCGAGCGGCCTGAAGAGGCGTTCGCGCAATGCCTCGCCGAGCGGGCGCTCCATGATGCGTTCGAGATGACGACGGACCAGCAGATAGCCGATATTCGAATAGGAGAATTCGCCACGCATGACCTTCGCATGCAGCGACGCAACCTGCGCCAGCAGATGCTCCACCGGCCACGCGTCCTGATCCGCAGCCACTGCCTCGTGATAGGCTGCCAGCGCGCCGTAGTCGGCAAGGCCGGCCCGATGTTGCAGCATTTCGCGTAGGCTGAACGGCTCGCCGGGCAACGGATCGTCCAGCGATGTCAAACCGTCGCGTACCAGCGTCAGCGTGAGGGCCGCAATCAGTGTCTTGGTAAAACTCCACCACGGCACCACGGCATCGGCGCCATCAGCGATCTCCGGTCCATCCGCATGAAGAACGAACTTCACGACCGGCGCATCCTATAGCCGATGATCGTGCTTGAACCGTGCGATCGTCTGGTCGGCGATCACGGTGATGACGTCGACTTCCATCGGAAAGTCGTTCGCCATCCAGGCGTCTTCCGCCAGCGCCAGCACATGACCGAGCGCCGGCCCCTTGGCGATGCCGCGGGCCATGAAATCGGCTGCCTTGAGCGGAAAAACCGGCGGCGTCCAGCGGTCGGGCAGCGCGAACAGATGGGCCCAGCCTTCCGCATCGGCGTCGCGGCCGGCACGCGCCCAGCCGAGCAGCATCCGGTTGCGATACCGCGCAGTGCCGAGGCGATACAGCCGCTGCCGGGCGCGGGCCTCATCCATGCCCTTCAGCCGCCACCAGCGATGGCCCATGGAATCCAGTGCCTTGTTCTCTTCATTGGTGAGACGCAGGCGCTGCGTCAGCCGCTTGGCATCCTCGGTCACGGCCACACCGAGCGCGCCGAGCCGCAGCACGGCACTGGGCGCCAGTCCGAGTGAATGCTCGATACCGATCATCTTGCTGAGCGGCCCGAGATAGGTGACCCCGCCCAGGATGCGCAGCATCAGGCCGGCATCGACCATCGCTTCGGTCGCCGCATAGGCGCCCGGCGCCACCAGCAGCTTGAGCAGCTCCATCCGGATGCGCTCGGCGGAAAGACCGGCGATGCCCTCGCGGCCACGGATCGATGCGAGATAGCCCTCGCGATCCGGCGCGCCTTCACCATAAGCGGCATGGATACGGAAGAAGCGCAGGATGCGCAGATAATCTTCGGCAATGCGGCGGTCGGGATCACCGATGAAGCGCACGCGCTTCGCATCCACGTCCGGCAGGCCGCCGACATGGTCGTGCACCACGCCATCGATAGAAACCGAAAGCCCGTTCATGGTGAAATCGCGCCGTTCGGCATCCCGCTGCCAGTCGCGGCCGAACATCACCTTGGCCTTGCGCCCGAAGGTCTCGACATCTTCCCGCAGCGTGGTGACTTCGACGGGTGAGCCCTCGACCACCAGCGTCACCGTGCCGTGCTCGATGCCCGTCGGGACAACCTTGAAGCCGGCCGCCTTCGCACGACGCACGACCTCTTCCGGCAGCGCCGTGGTGGCAATATCGATCTCGCCGACGGCCAGCCCCATCAGCGCATTGCGCACGGCACCGCCGACTGCGCGTGCTTCCTCGCCATCGCCGTTCAGCAGAGCGAGCACGCGTCCGGCCGGGCCGGTGGTCAGCCACGGCGCGTCAACGAGCCGCCGCTGCGAGGTCATTTATTCTGCCCCGGCACAAGCTTGCCGTTCTCGATATGTGCCGGCGTGTAGGTGGCGGAAGGCGCTGCGCCGGAGAAATGCGAGAGCAGGATGAAGCTGAAAATCACCAGGAGGAATGCCGATATCAGCAGCTTGAGCACGACGCGGGCCGGCCATGACGTCGATTCCGTCACACCCTTCGACGTTGCCAGCAGGAACAGCGCATAGATCACGAACGGGATCAGGAAGATGCCGACTTCAGTGAGCACAGGACGGATCATTTCTGCACGATCCGCTCATACAGCACGCGCAGAATGCCTGCGGTGGCGCCCCAGATATATCGCTCGGCAAACGGCATCGCATAATAGCTGCGCTCGACCCCGCGGAAATCCTTGCTGTGCAACTGATGATTGCCCGGATTCATCAGGAAGGACAGCGGCACCTCGAAGGCGCTTTCGACTTCGTTCTCGTTGATGGTGAGATTGAAGCCCGGCTTCACCCGCGCCACCGTCGGCAGGATGCGAAAGCCGAAGCCGGTGGCATAGAGATCGAGATAGCCGATCGGGTCGACGAAGGATCGATCGAGGCCGACCTCTTCTTCAGCCTCGCGCAATGCGGCGTCGAGCGGCGATGCGTCCGTCGCATCGATCTTGCCACCTGGAAACGAGATCTGCCCGGCATGGTCATTCAGATGCGCGGAGCGCTGGGTGAGCAGGATGGTCGGCTGCTCATGCTCGACAATGCCGATCAGCACTGCGGCGGGGCGGATCGGGCGCTCCTGGGCGACGATCTGGATCATACGGTCATTGCCGGCATCGCCGGTGGTCGGGATGATGCTGGCGTCGTTCAGGCCGTCGGGCACATCGAAGGTCAGCCGCGCCTTGGCGCGCGCGAAAAATTCGGCTGAATCCATCACAGCCGATTCCACCGCTGCAGAATTTGCAGCGGGCACATCCGTCTTCAGCACCGAACTAGTCAATCACGCCCCTCGACGACAATCTTACATAGCTTGCCTGACTTGCTCGGCATCTGCCATGGCAAAAAAGGCGCCCCCGGAAGCGATGCCGAACATCGCGGACCCATCGACCATCCGCTCCTCGCCCATGTCAACAAGATCGTAATAGATCGCCCGCGTCACCTTGGCCCATAGATCGGCACGGACATGCAGATAGGGCGTGAGGCCCCCGTCCTCGGCTTCCTCGAAACGGAGCTTGTGGTCGGCATCGCAGGTGACCCAGTCGTCCACATTGGTGCGGAATCTGAGCACGGCGCCCGACGCATCCTGCTCCTTCTGCATCTCGACGGCGAGAAACGGCACGTCGTCCACGGTGATGCCGACTTTCTCCACCGGCGTGACAAGGAAATATTTGCCATCTTCCCGCTTCAGAATTGTCGAAAACAGCCGCACCAGCGCTGGCCGGCCGATCGGGGTACCCAAATAGAACCACGTACCGTCCGCAGCGATTCGCATGTCGAGATCGCCGCAAAAGTCCGGATTCCACAGATGGACGGGCGGCAGGCCTTTGCCTTGTTTGGCGCCATCCGTCGCGGCAGCGGCCAAACCATCCAGTCCCTGCGCCGTCCCTCGCGCCGTTTCTTGCCCTTGCTTCGCCATTGTTTGCCCTGACTTTACCTGCGCCTTTCTGGCACGATCAATGCACGCCTTGAAACGTGCAGCATGGGTTTCCAACTCGCCACAACGTGATGCAGTTCATAGCGGCATCGGGATATTGTGGGGATAGTTTAATTCAACAAATACATGGCCTTCGCTAAAGTCTAGCATCAGGCTTGTGGAATATTGAGACGATATCCGGCGGCATGTTTCAAACGCCGTTCACCCGAAGGAGCAGTTGATGGCTGGCGCTGACAGTGTCGAGAAACTCGAAGACGTGATCGTCCGCTCCGCGGAACAGGTGGCCGGCCAGATGCGCGCCGCCAAGGAGGCGATCGCCACTGTCATTTTCGGCCAGGACCGCGTGGTGGAAAACACGCTGGTGACAATCCTCTCCGGCGGCCATGCGCTGCTGATCGGCGTCCCCGGCCTCGCCAAGACCAAGCTTGTCGAGACCCTCGGCACCACGCTCGGCCTCGACGCCAAGCGCATCCAGTTCACGCCCGACCTGATGCCGTCGGACATTCTCGGCGCCGAAGTGCTGGACGAGAGTGTCGCCGGCAAGCGCTCCTTCCGCTTCATTTCCGGTCCGGTCTTCGCCCAGCTGCTGATGGCTGACGAAATCAACCGCGCCTCCCCGCGCACGCAGTCTGCATTGCTGCAGGCCATGCAGGAGCAGCACATCACCGTCGCCGGCGCGCGGCATGATCTGCCCAAACCCTTCCATGTGCTGGCCACGCAGAACCCGCTGGAGCAGGAAGGCACCTATCCGCTGCCGGAAGCACAGCTCGACCGTTTCCTGATGGAAATCGACGTCGACTATCCCGATCGCGATGCCGAACGCCGCATCCTGTTCGAGACCACCGGCGCTGAAGAAACAGTCGCCAGGGCCGCCGTCGACATCGAGACGCTGCTCACCGCACAGCGCCTGGTACGCCGCCTGCCTGTGGGCGATAGCGTGGTCGAAGCGATCCTGACACTGGTGCGCTCGGCGCGTCCCGGCCCAGATGCCGGCGATGCATCGAAACTGATCGCATGGGGCCCCGGCCCGCGTGCCTCGCAATCGCTGATGCTGGCGGTGCGCGCCCGTGCGCTGCTGGATGGCCGTCTCGCGCCATCCATCGATGACGTGCTCGATCTCGCCGAACCGATCCTGAAGCACCGCATGGCGCTGACCTTCTCGGCTCGCGCCGAAGGCCGCACGGTGGCCGACGTCATCGGGCAGCTCAAGTCACGGATCGGTTGATGGCGGCAGCGCCGGACCACGCCACCCAGGAGATCACCGCAGTCCGCCGCGCCGATGGCGAGAGCCGTTCGCTTGCCGCGTCGCTGCCGCGCCTTGTCCTTGAGGCGCGGCGCATTGCCGCGACCGTGATCCACGGTCTGCATGGCCGCCGCCGCGCCGGCCATGGCGAGAGCTTCTGGCAATATCGCCGCTTCGTGTCCGGCGAGCCGTCGCAGAATGTCGACTGGCGCCGCTCCGCACGTGACGATCATCTCTATGTGCGCGAGCAGGAATGGGAAGCGGCGCATACGATCTGGCTGTGGCCGGATCGCTCGCTGTCGATGGCCTTCGCGTCGAAAGGCGTGCGCGACAGCAAGCTCGAACGCGCGCTGATCGTCACCTTCGCACTGGCTGAACTGCTGGTCTCCGGCGGCGAACGCGTCGGCGTGCCCGGCCTGATGAACCCGACCTCCAGCCGCAGCGTGATCGACAAGATGGCGCAGGCGATGCTGCATGACTCGACCGGCCGCGACAGCCTGCCGCCGGCCTTCGTGCCCTCGGCGCTGTCGGAAGTCGTCGTGCTCGGTGACTTCTGGTCGCCGATGTCGGAGATCAAGACGATGCTTGCGGGCCTGTCATCCGCCGGTGCCCATGGCGCGCTGGTGCAGGTCAATGATCCCGCCGAAGAGACTTTTCCCTATTCCGGCCGTGTCGAATTCGTCGAGCCGGAAAGCGGCAATGTGATCACCGCCGGCCGCGCGCAGACATGGGCGGAGGATTACGTCGCCCGCGTCGCCGCGCATCGCGATGAAATCCGCAGCGAGACCGGCAAGCTCGGCTGGCTGTTCTCGACGCACACGACGGATCGCTCCGCCGCCGAATTGCTGCTGTTCCTGCATGCAGGCATGGCGGTCAATCGCGCCGCGGGCGGCAGCATGGTCAAGGTGGGACGCACGGCATGATCGGTGGCTTCCCGCTCGCATTCGCCCAACCTCTGATGCTGCTTGGCCTGGTCTCGCTGCCGGTGCTGTGGTGGCTGCTGCGCGTGATGCCGCCGCGCCCGCAGCGCATCGCGTTCCCGCCGACGCGACTCCTCTTCGACATCACGCCTAAGGAAGAGACGCCCTCGCGCTCGCCCTGGTGGCTGACGCTGCTACGCTTGCTCGCCGCCGCGCTGGTGATCTTCGCCGCTGCCGGCCCGATCTGGAATCCGCAGACCGCCGGCACCGTTTCAACGGCTCCGTTGACGATCCTGATCGATGATGGCTGGTCCGCGGCCGCGAGCTGGGACGCCCGCGTCCGCGCCGCCGACGAACTGATCGCCAATGCCGACAACAACCGCCGCGGCGTCGCGCTGGTGCCACTGTCGGAGCCCACGCGTGACATCACCATTTTGCCCGGCGGTACCGCGCGCGTGACGCTGCGCCAGCTCGCGCCAAAACCCTATTCCATCGACCGCGTCGATGCGCTGCCAGCGCTGGAGCGTTTCCTGCGCGCCACCGGCGACAGCGAGATCGTCTGGCTCTCTGACGGCGTCGACACCGGCCGCGGCAATGATTTCACGCAGGGACTCACGAAGGCCATCGGCGACCGCACGCTGACCATCTATGACGGCGGCGCGGCACCTGCGCATGCGCTGGTCGCTGCCGAAAACGCCGCGGCCAAGATGACGGTAAAGGTGCTTCGTGCCGCTGCCGGTGGCCCCGAAGCCGGCATCGTCCGCGGGCTCGACGCCAAGGGCTCTCCGGTCGGCGAGGCGAAATTCCTGTTCACGCCGAACGAGCGCGAGACCGAAGCGGCTTTCGACCTCCCCGTCGAGTTGCGCAATGACATCGCGCGCCTCGAAATCGCCAGCGAACGCTCGGCCGGCGCGGTGCAGCTGCTCGACAAGCGCTGGCGCCGCCGCGCCATCGGTATTGTCTCCGGCACCACCGCCGACACCGCGCAGCCGTTGCTCGCCTCGACCTTCTATCTCACCCGCGCGCTCGCTCCCTTTGCGGATGTGCGCCAGGGCGACCGCGGCGCGCCGCAACAGGCGATCACGCAATTCCTCGACCAGAAGCTCCCGATGATCGTGCTCGCCGATGTGGGCACGCTGTCGCCGGAAATCCGCGAACGGCTCAATGCCTGGATCGACAATGGCGGCGTGCTCGTGCGCTTCGCCGGCCCACGGCTCGCGCAGGCCGAAGATGACCTCGTGCCGGTGAAACTTCGTCGCGGTGACCGCAGCCTCGGCGGCAGCCTCACCTGGGAGAAGCCGCAGCGCATGGCGTCATTCGCTGCGGATGGTCCTTTTGCCGGCCTGCCGGTGCCCAAGGATATCACCGTCACCCGCCAGGTGCTGGCCGAGCCGAATGCGGCATTGGCCTCGAAGAGCTGGGCGTCGCTGGAAGACGGCACGCCGCTGGTCACCGGCGAGCGCCGCGGCAAGGGCCTCGTCTCGCTGTTCCATGTGAGCGCCGATATGCGCTGGTCGGACCTGCCTTTGTCTGGCACCTTCGTCGAGATGCTGCGCAGGGTCGTCGATATTTCCGGCTACACCTCCACGCCCGGCGCCGGTGTTGCCGGCGAAACCGGCACCGAGACGGTAGCGCCGCTGCGGACCCTCGACGGCTTCGGCGCCTTCGGCCCGCCGCCCTCGACCGCAAAGCCGCTCTCCGCCGATTATCGCGACCGCGCCACGCCGGAGCATCCGCCCGGCCTCTATGGCCCCGCCGATGGCCCGCTCGCTGTCAATGCCCTCGCCTCCGCCGATCGGATCGCACCACTGGACTTCTCCGCGTTGAAAGCAAACCACGCCAGCTACACCAATGCCGAACCACGCGACCTGCGCGGCATCCTGCTCTCCACCGCGCTCGCGCTGTTCCTGATCGATGCGATCATCGTGGCCCTGCTCGGCGGCGCCATCGCCTCGCTGTTCCGCCGCCGTGCAGTGTCGGCGATGCTGGCCGTGGCTCTCGCACTCGGCACGGTCACGGGCATGCCGACACAGGTGCGCGCCGATCAGGCCAGCGATGATTTCGCCGTCAAGGCGGTGTCGCAGACACGGCTGGCTTACGTCGTCACCGGCAATGCCGATGTGGACGGCATCGTGAAATCAGGCCTCACCGGCCTCACACTGTTCCTGGCACAGCGGACTGCGCTGGAAGCCGGCGAGCCGATCGGCATCGATCCGGCCAAGGATGAGCTGTCCTTCTTCCCGTTGATCTACTGGCCCGTCATCCCCGGCGCGCCGAAGCCGCCGCAGGAAGCCATCAACCGCATCGACGCTTACATGAAGCAGGGCGGCACGGTGCTGTTCGACACCCGCGATGCCGTCGAGGCACCGGGCGGACCGAATGGCGAGTCGCAGACCCCGGGCATGCAGACGCTGCGCACGATCCTGTCTTCGCTCGATGTGCCCGAACTCGAGCCGGTACCGCCGGCGCATGTGCTGACAAAAACGTTCTTCCTGCTCAGCGACTTCCCCGGCCGCTTCAATTCCGGCCCGACCTGGGTGGAAGCCTTGCCGCGCGAGGACACCGACGAAGCCGCCTCACGTCCCGCCCGCGGCGGCGACGGCGTGTCGCCGATCATCATCACCTCGAACGACTTTGCCGGCGCCTGGGCCATGCGCCCGGATGGCCAGCCGATGCTGCCCATGGTGCCCGGCGAACCGCGCCAGCGCGAATACGCCTTCCGCGCCGGCGTCAACATCGTGATGTACACGCTGACCGGCAACTACAAGGCCGATCAGGTGCATGCGCCCGCCCTCATCGAACGTCTCGGTCAATAGGAGCGCGGCATGCAATACGGCATCGCATTCACGCCCCTCGTTCCGACGCTTGTCCTGTGGATCGGCCTCGCAGCTATCGTCGTCATCGCAGCACTTCTGCTGCTTGGCCGTGCGCGTGGTGCGGCAGTGCGTGTCGCGGCACTCGCATTGATCCTGCTCGCGCTCGCCAATCCCTCTTTCACCAGCGAGGAGCGCGAGCCGCTGTCATCCGTGGCGGCTGTGGTGGTCGACAAGAGCCCAAGCCAGTCCTTTGGTGAGCGCACCAGGGAAACCGAAGAGGCGCAGAAGCAGCTCGTCGACCGGCTCAAGCAGGTCAAGGGCCTCGAAGTCCGCACCGTCGAGGCCGGCCAGGCCGATGGCGAGACCGATGGCACAAAACTGTTCGGCGCATTGTCGTCGGCGCTGTCGGACGTCCCCACCGACCGCGTCGCTGGTGCGTTCCTGATCACCGACGGCCGTGTGCATGACATCCCGGCCAATCTCGACGGCCTCGGCTTCAAGGCGCCGCTGCATGCGCTGGTCACCGGCCGCAAGGACGAGCGTGACCGCCGCATCGCCATCACCGCCGCGCCGCGCTTCGGCATTGTCGGCCAGTCGCAGCGCGTAACGTTCCGCCTCGACGATCAGGGCGTCAGCAATGAGCGCGCCCGCGTCGTCATCCGCCGCGACGGCGACACCATCGGCGAGCGCCAGATGGTGTCCGGCCAGACGCTGAGCGTGGATGTCGACATCAAGCATGCCGGCCCGAACATCGTCGAGATCGAGGCTTCGCCCATCGACAATGAGCTCACCCTCGTCAACAACCGCGCCGTGGTCGCCATCGACGGCGTGCGCGACAAGCTGCGCGTGCTGCTGGTCTCCGGCGAGCCGCATTCCGGCGAGCGCACCTGGCGCAACCTGCTGAAGTCCGATGCCTCCATCGACCTCGTGCACTTCACCATTCTCCGCCCGCCGGAGAAGCAGGACGGCACGCCGATCAATGAACTGTCGCTGATCGCCTTCCCGACCCGCGAACTGTTCCAGCAGAAGATCCACGAATTCCAGCTGATCATCTTCGATCGCTATGCCCGCCAGGGCGTGCTGCCGATTGCCTATTTCGACAATATTGCGCGCTATGTCCGCAATGGCGGCGCAGTGCTGGTCTCGGCCGGGCCGGACTATGCGTCGAACACCTCGATCTGGCGCACGCCGCTGGATTCGGTGCTTCCCGCCGAACCGGTCGGTGTCAGCGAGAAGCCGTTCTATGCGCATCTGAGCGACGTCGGCAAACGCCATCCGGTGACGCGCGGCCTCGAAGGCTCCAACAGCGAGCCGCCGAAATGGAGCCGCTTCTTCCGCACCGTGGAGACGCGCAACACCACCACGCCGCCCGTCATGACTGGCGCCGACGGCAAGCCGCTGCTGCTGCTGTCGCGCGCCGGCGAAGGCCGGGTCGCTTTGCTGCTGTCGGATCACATCTGGCTGTGGGCCCGCGGCTATGAAGGCGGCGGCCCGCATCTCGATCTGCTCCGGCGGACCTCGCACTGGCTGATGAAGCAGCCCGATCTCGAAGAGGAATCGCTGAAGCTGCAGACCGCGAACAAGGATCTGGTCGTGGTGCGGCAGACCATGGGTGACACCGTCGCGCCGGTCACCGTGACCTCGCCCTCAGGCAAGACACGCGAGCTTACGCTGAACACTAGCGAGCCCGGCCAGTGGCGCGCAACGACTCCCGCGGACGAACTCGGCCTGTGGCAGGCCACGGATGGCACGCTGAAAGCGCTGATCAATGTCGGTCCGGTCAATCCGAAGGAATTTTCGGAGGTGACGTCGACCACCGAGATGCTGCGCCCGCTCGCCCAGGCATCAGGCGGCGATGCGCGTCGTCTCAACGAAGGTTCGGGCATCGAGATGCCGCGCGTGGTGCCGGTGCGCTCCAGCACCACCTTCCGCGGCGATGGCTGGATGGGTGTTCATATGCGCGATGCCAGCGTGGTCCGCGGCGTCGGCGTGCTGCCGATGTTTGCGGGGCTGGTCGGGCTGTTGCTGCTGCTGGGAGCGTTTGCTGCGACTTGGCTGCGGGAGAGCCGCTAGCCATGAATTTCGTAATCGAAGAATAGTCCGTCCGGATCGATGTAAACACGGCTCAGGAACTCGTCCCACTCGAAGTCGGAGATGCCGTCCGGCTTCTCGAGGGTCGGCGTATCGATCTGGAACACCCGACCCGCGGCCTTGATGTGCAGCGCCTTCTTGATCGACGGCAGGGGATGCACCCATGGCGGCGTCACCTGCAGAGCCCATTTGTTGACCGCCGTGATCATCGCAGTGAATTCGTCCGCATGTTTGCCTTGGCCCATCCAGTCCAAGCACGGATAGTCGCCCTCTACTGTTCCGCTCAGCGTGGCGTTGTGGCTGCCGTGATGACCGACCTTGTAAAAGACCGTCCGCCCGAGCAGATCGCGGACAATGTCGGTCCGGTCCCCCTCTTTCTTGTTGGTGGTCCAGGACTTCCAATTGCCGCGCTGGGCATCGCCGATGAACAGCAGGACTTTACCCGAGGATTTCAGTTCGAAGGCGAGGACGAGACTGGTATTGTTGATGCCCTTGTTGAGCACGAGCGCGAGTTCTTCCGCGGAATGCAGCCAGTCTTGGTCGATCCGTCGCCACGCCGCACTGCTGGAACATTCGAATTCATCTTGTCCCGGCACTTCCGCTGCGCCGCTCTGCCCATAATGGCTTGTAAAGAAGTCGCCATGTTGCGGATCGGAGAAAGCGGCATCGAGCGGGATAGCGAAACGTCGGGAGAAAGGCTGCACCCGGTCCAGCCCACTTCCGCTGCGTGCTGCGGCAAAGAATGACGGACGCCCATCGATGCCATGGCCAGGAAACGCCTCCGATCCCTGCGGATCCTCGTCCTTGAGCAGATCGGCATCGTGCGGCGGCCCCAATGCATGGACGCGCACATCATCGACACCGGGAATTTTCAGCCCCTTCTGATGCGGCAGAATATACTTTGTCCGGGCCTTGCCGACCTTCTCCTTAATCAGCTTCATCCCTTGCTTATTGACGGATTTGTCCGGATCGCTTTTCTTTGCCGCACCGAATTGCGATCGATCGATTCCGAGTTCGAGTTCGAGCAGCTCGTCGATGAGACCCACGCTCGTGCCATCCGCGGCAAACATCATGTTCCGCGCCGCGAGCAACCCGACCAATTGATCACGATGGCGACGCCGCAATTCGTTGGCGAGCTTGTCGGTCGGGCTTTCGGTCCAGGCGAACCACGCTTCGTGCATATTGATCTCGTCGAATGGTGACGATCCGGCTTTGCCGAAGCCGTTGACGTGATCCTGATGCTCATGCGTCACGACGACCAGATCGAGGCGATTGCCGGTCGATTTGCCGATATGAGCGATGATCTCGCCAATGCCGGCGAGGCCATATTTGACGTTCGAGCCCGGCTTGTAGCCACAGTCGATCAGGACATAGACGGGCTTACCGCTCGATCCCGGAAAGGCCAGCAGGAAACAGTCGCCATGCCCTTGGCGATACATCCTGACTTTGACGCCGGATTTCGGCGCCATCATGCGATCGCCTGCATCGTCCTGCTTCGAACCAGAGGTGGCTTTTTTCGTTTTCCTGGCGCTCGATTTCCGAGCCACGCTGCGAGCAGACTTGACCTTGCGGGACTCCGCGGCCTTTTTGACCGACTTGGCCTTCTTTGCGACTTTCGCTGTTTTCGCCACGATTATTCCTCCGAATGGCGATGCAACATCGCGAAGGGCTCGATAGAGGCCCTGTCGCGTGAATCGCGCAGACTGCATTGACGGCGTCCGTCGAACGAATTGCCGTCGGACTCCGCCTCGCCTGCGAGATAGGCTCTCACGAGAGCGAGGTCTTCACCCTTGTCGATCGGAGTCGGCGTGCGGATGATGTGACGAAATGTATTGGTCGAACTATCGATCACCACCGTGCAGCCTGCACGAAATTTGAAATCGCCATCCTCGCGCGGTGCAAACGGGGTCGTCCGTGCGTCTGCGGCTTCCTGTTCCGCCTTGTCGAAATAGCCGCGCCGTCGCTGCGTGAGTTCGATCACGACATCGGTCACGGTCTGCCCACGCGCATCACGGCGCAGTGCGGTACGTACCGAATGTACTTCCACGGTGGGAACACCCTGCTCGTCGCGATAGATGGTCGGTGGCGCATTGCTGTCCACGACAAGACCAAAGGCCGCAAGATATTTCTGGCCGTTGCCCCGAACGAGCCAGCGCCACACCGCGGCGCGACTTTCCTCCATATTTCTCCAGACTTGATAACGCTCGCTGCTGAGATCCCATTTGTGGAAGCGTGAACTGCCGTCATAGGTCGAGGCGTCCGATCCGTCGCCGCTCACCTCCAACAATTCGTTGTCGAACAGCGCTGCGATATCCTGCGCGCTGTCGTCCCGCGCCGACCTGACCGCCGCCTTGGAGGGCATGGCGCGAGAGCCCATAGACATGGCTACCGCCTGGTTCTCGGCAATCACCTCCGCGCCTGATGGCCAGACCAGCGCCTCGATCGACATGCTGCGAATGCCGCGGGGATAGATGCCCCAAGCACGAAAACTCTCTACCAGAGGAACGCGGTAGCCGGCATCGTCATCAGCATTGAGATTGACGTCGCCGGTCACAATGGCGCGCAGATAGGTGCCGAAAGTAATGCCGACGGGCGGACAATAGTCCAGCGCGCGGATGCACATCAGAAGAATATCGCGCGCACAGCGCGACGCTTCCTCGGCCAGACGGTTGGCAAGATCGGGCGAGATGTCGCCTTCGGGCAGGATGCCGGTGCCCTGGGTCGCGATGCGGAAGAGGTCGGCGGTCCGCTGTTCATAGACCAGCAGAAATGCACCGAACACGGCGGCGACGAGAATGGCCCCGCGCGCATGCGGCTCCATGGTGGTTTCGAGCGCGCGCGGATCGGGCTGCCGCCGTCGCCATTTGCCTTTCACTTCGCTGCCCAGTGCATCGCGCAAGGCACCGCCACGCCCAGTCGCACGGCCGAACTGCTGCGCGAGCTGGCCAAGCATGCTTTCCCGATCGCTTAGCTGCCCCCGCGCCCGCATGATCTGGTCGCGCAGCACGCCCGGATAGGAAAAATGCTGAAATATGGCGACGATGTCGGCGAAGCCTTCGTGGAAGGCATGAACGTCGGGGTTGCTCGGCTCGTTGAAGCGCGGGTGAATGCCGTCGAGCAGCGCATGCGTTACTTCATGCGCGACGATGTCATGCGACAGGCAGGCAAAGACGATGGTGCCTGGTGTGTTGTGCCGATCCTTGGCCGTCACCGGAAAATAGCCGAACAGCAGCGCTTTCTTGGCCGGACTGTAATAGGCGTTCTGATCGCGCAGCGCATGCGGATAGATGCGCAGGCGACGGACGAACTCGCTTCGCCACCGACCGGTCGGGCTGTCTTTCGGCTCCAGCCGGCGCGGCGCCCATAATGCAACCCGCCCGAGCGCACGCTCGAAATGGCCGATGGTCGCCATCGCCACGGCATAGACCATCTGCTGATGAAATTGCGGATTGCCCTCGGACGGGGGCAGCCCGTCCTGCGCGAGCAGATAGGGATCGTCCAGATTCACCGGCGGATAAACGACCTGGCTGGCCGGATCGATATCGATCACCTCGATATATTCGCCGATCGGACCCGCGGGGAGCGCACTCCCATCCGGTGCTCGCTCCCAGGGAATACGCACCACGATTTCCTGGATCGCCGACGTTGCCATCTGCTGCGCCAGACTGGGATCGAAGGCAAAAATTCGCAGCCGGCGTGAGCGAGGCGCCTCGATGACGGACAATCGCATCTTACACCCGATAAATTATGAACATCTGAAAGATGCATACTTATATGTAAACTACCTTAAATCAACTTTCTGATGGCGCACTTTGCGTTGAATTTGCAGGTCTTCCGTCGTTGCCGGAAATCCACAGCCACGCGCTTTCGAACGCCTATATTCCTCCGTTCGCACTCCGCTTGTTGACACCCCGCCCCTTACCGCGCGATGTTACATTATAACATCGGTACTGGCTGACCTCTCCGCCGGCCGATGTGGGGGCGCCCTTGGGCATGAAGTGGTTTCGCGACAATCTTGGACATGGGGCAAAACTCGCGCTGTTCGCGCTGGCCGTGCAACTCGTCCTGTCGCTCGGCCATGTCCATCTCGACGACGTCCATGCCGCGCCCGGCGATGCTACCGGGATCACGCATGTGCAGGCGCCCTCGACGCCGGACAGCGATCAGCAACAGCACCGCGTTGGCGTACCTTGCGATATCTGCGCGGTCATGGCGATGGCCGGCAATGCGCTGGTCTCGGCGCCGCCGATCCTGTCGCTGCCGGATGCCGCCGAATTCGCCCATGCGGCCATCAAGGCCGAGTTCGACCATCTCGACGCCATCAGTGGCGCACCGCAGCCGCGCGGACCACCGATTATCTGACTTCACCTGTGACCAACGCCGCCCGGAATCCGTCCGCGCGGCACCACCCATGTGAATTCGCATCACCGCGATCATCGGCTCCGGCGCAACCATGCGCAGCCGGTGAAGTCAGGACCAATCATGCCTATCTCCATCAAGCGCGCTCTCCTGCTCGGCTCCACCGCCGTCATCGGATGGAGCAGCCTTCCCACTTTCGCCCATGCGCAGACGCAGCTTCCCGCCGTGGAGGTCACCGCGCCGAGCCCGATCGTGCGCCGCAAACCGGCGGCCCATCCGCAGGGCCACACCCACGTGACCCGCACCGCGCCAAACCGCACGCAGGGAGTGCCGGTGGAAGCCGAGCCGCCCGTCGCATCAGCGCCGCCGCAGGGCGAGCTGCCCATCGTCACCGACCAGTTCGCCACCGTCACCGTGGTGCCGAATGAGGAAATCCGCCGCTCCGGCGCCAATACGCTGGGCGATCTCCTCGCCAACAAGCCGGGCATCTCCGGCTCCGGCTATGCCCCCGGCAGCGCCAGCCGCCCGATCATCCGCGGCCTCGACGTCAACCGCGTCGGCATTGTCGAGAACGGCCTGTCGAGCGGCGGCGCCTCCGATCTCGGCGAAGACCACTTCGTTCCGCTCGATCCCTTCGCCGCCAATCAGGTCGAGGTGATCCGCGGCCCGGCAACGCTTCGCTATGGCTCGCAGTCGATCGGCGGCGTGGTCTCCGCCTCCAACAACCGCATTCCCGATGCACTGCCCAATTGCGCCGTCGCCGCGCCCTTCATGAGCTATGGCCTGCCGGCCAAGGCGCCGGCCGCGGGCCTCGCCGCGCCGGGCTGCATGAATGCGGAAGTGCGTACCTCGATCAATTCGGCAACGCGCGGCGTTGATGGCGGCATCCTGCTCGACGCCGGCGGCGGCAATGTCGCGGTGCATGCCGACGTCTATGGCAGCAAGGTCGGCGACTACAATGTCCCGTCCTATCCCTATGCGGAGCCCGGCATCCCCTTCAACGGCCGTCAGGGCAACACGGCGGCGCAGAATGGCGGCGCCTCGGTCGGCGGTTCGTATTTCTTCGACGGCGGCTATATCGGCGCAGCGATCACGCATAACCGCGTCAATTACGGCATTCCCGGCGTCGAGGGCGCCGAACTCGGCACCCGCATCGTCGGCGAGCAGACCAAAGTCACCACCAAGGGCGAATATCGCCCCGACGCCGCAGCCATCGAGGCGATCCGCTTCTGGGCCGGCGCGACCAATTACAAGCATGACGAGATCGGCCTGGAGGAAGGCGGCGAAGGCGCGCCGCATGTCCACCAGACCTTCACCAACAAGGAGCAGGAAGGCCGCGTCGAAGTGCAGATGATGCCCTTCAATGCCGGCTTCGCTGCGGTGACCACTGCGTTCGGCATCCAGGCCAGCCACCAGGAACTGACGGCGCCGAGCCCGGAAGCCGCCGGCAGCCCGATCAACGGATTGTTCGATCCCAACAAGAACACCAAGGTCGCGGGCTACGTCTTCAACGAGCTGAAATTCACCGACTGGACCCGCGCCCAGATCGCCGGCCGCATCGAGCACGTGTCGCTGTCCGGCTCGGCACCGAGCTTCGTGCCGGAAGTGTTCGACGTCGATGCCGATCCCACCTCGATCGGCCCGGCACTCGGCCTCAACAAGTCGTTCACGCCGAAGAGCGGCAGCATCGGCCTTATCCAGGACCTGCCATGGGGCGGCCTCTCGGCCAGCGTCACGGCCCAGTACACAGAGCGCGCGCCGAAGCCGGCCGAGCTGTTCTCACGCGGTGGCCATGAGGCGACGGGCACCTTCGATATCGGCAATCCGAATCTCGGCATCGAGACGGCGAAGTCGGTGGAAGTCGGCCTGCGCCGCGCGGCGGGCCCGGTGCGCTTCGAACTCACCGGCTACTACACGCAGTATCAGGGCTTCATCTATCGCCACCTCACCGGCAACACCTGCGAAGGCGGCGCCTGCATGATCGGTGCCGGCATGGAGCTGAACCAGGCGATCTACACCCAGCGTGACGCGACGTTCCGCGGTGGTGAATTCCAGACCCAGATCGACGTCACCCGGCTCGGCAGCGGCATGTTCGGTGTCGAAGGCCAGGCGGATGTGGTGCGTGCGACCTTCGCCGACGGCAGCAACGTGCCGCGCATCCCGCCGGTGCGTGCCGGTGGCGGCCTGTTCTGGCGTGATGCGAACTGGTTCGCCCGCATCAACATGCTGCACGCTTTCGCACAGAACGACATCTCCGATGTCGCAGAGACGCCGACCAATGGCTACAACCTGCTAAAGGCGGAAGTGAGCTACAAGACGCTGCTCGACCCGCGCATTTATGGTGCGAAGGAAATGACGGTCGGCCTCGTCGGCAACAACCTGCTCAACGAGAACATCCGTTACTCCACGTCCTACAACAAGGACAACGTGCTGCAGCCGGGGCTCAATGTGCGGGCGTTTGCGAGCGTGAAGTTCTGAGACGTCACGCTCCAACTGTCGTTACCCGCGAAAGCGGGTAACCCAGTAGACAGCGGCGCTGTTGATGGACGTCGTCAACGTCGAATACTGGATCGCCCGGTCAAGCCGGGCGATGACAGCCAGGAAATTACTTCGCCGCGTTCCAGTCCGGCCGCACGGCACCGGCGAGACCTTCCGCAGCGCCGTCCACCAGCTCAAGCACCAGCAGCCGCTTCTGGTCCACCGGACCCGGCATGGTCACGGCGCCCTTCGGGATCGCCTTGAAGCCCACCCGGCTGTAATAGGGCTCGTCGCCCACCAGTACGATCAGTTTGTGCCCCTTGGCGCGCGCATCAGAAATCGCACGATCCAGCAGCTTGCGGCCGACGCCGCGGCTGCGGAAAGGCGGCTCCACCGTCAGCGGGCCGAGCAGCAGCGCTGGCGTATCACCGACACAGATCGGCAATTGCCGGATGGAGCCCACCAGCAGTGTACCGATCCGCGCCGTGAAGGACAGATCGAGCAGATGGCCCACATGCTCGCGCAGCCGGTAGGCCGACAGCACGAAACGGCCGGGGCCGAAGGTGCGGGCCACCAGCCGTTCGATCGGCTGGGCGTCATTGGCGGTTTCCGCCGCGATGATCAGGTCGAGGTCACTCATGTCGGCCCGCGGGATAGCATCTGGCGGCGGCGCGGTCCATCGCGGGTGTCACCGTGCCCGCCAGGTCGGGATCACGGGCTTGCCATCGAAAATCTCGGCCAGGCGCTGGCGCGTGCCTTCGGTGGTGTCCGAGGGCAGCGCGTTCAGAGCAAAGAAGCCGGTTTCGGCAATCTCCTTGTTCGGCTCTGGCACCCGGTCCTGATGGAAATCCCTGACCACATAGACCACCACATGATCGCGCACCGAGACATGGTCGTTGAGAAACACACCATGCAGCACCGGCTCGCCAGTGAGCGCGATCCGCCCCTCCTCGCGCAGCTCCATCTCCAGCGCCTCGCGAAATGTCTGGCCGACCTCGACGCCACCGCCGGGCAGATACCAGCCGGAGACATAAGTGTGCCGGACCAGGAACACGCGGCCGGCATCATCGACAACCACCGCGCGCACGCCGAGCGTCATGCCACGGGCGAAGCGGAAATACAGATGGATGAACCTGCGCAAGGTCGGCTCCAGCCGCTGGCGTAGCGTCGGCGCAGTCATCGCGGCGGTCCGGAACGGGGCAAACGGCTTGGTCCTTGCGTCATCGGCCCCACCTTGCCAAAACAAAACGGGCTTTCACAGTCGAACGATTTGCCAGCGCACAACAATCCATGACCGCATTCACCCTCGCGCATCTGTCCGATCCGCATGTGCCGCCGATGCCCGAGCCGGCATGGCGCGAACTGCTCGGCCAGCGCGTGCTGGGCTATATCAACTGGAAGCGCAACCGGCATCTGTATCACCGCCGCGACATGCTCGACGTGCTGGTATCCGACATGCAGACGCAGGCGCCGGACCATATCGCCGTCACCGGCGATCTCGTCAATCTGGCACTCGCCGCCGAATTCCCGCGCGCAAGGCGCTGGATCGAAGTGGTCGGCAAGCCCGATCAAGTCTCGCTGGTGCCCGGCAATCACGACGCCTATGTGCAAGGCGCGCTGGAGAAATTTGTCGAGACGTTCGGCGACTACATGCGCAGTGACGGCGCGACCGCGCCGACCTTCCCCTATCTGCGAATCCGCGAGCCCGTTGCATTGATCGGCGTGTCGTCGAGCGTGGCCACCGCGCCGTTCATGGCGACCGGCTGGCTCGGCGATGCGCAGCTCGAGGCGCTGGATCGCCTGCTGGCTAGCCTTGCCGATACACATCTGTTTCGTGTGCTGCTGATCCACCATCCGCTGCGATCGGAGAAGTGGATGAAACGCCTGACGGACTCCGACGCGCTACAGGTTCTGCTCAAGCGCCACGGCGTCGAACTGATCCTGCAGGGTCATGACCACATCCATTCGACCATGTGGTTCGAAGGCCCGCAGCGCCGCATCCCGGCGATCGGCGTGCCAGCCGCCTCGTCGCTTGCACACGGCCACAAACCCGCAGCCGCCTATAATCTGTTTGCGATTGAACGCGACGGCGAACGCTGGCGCTGCGAGCAGACCGTGCGCGGATTCGGCGACGGCAATATGGTGCATGAACTGAAGCGGATGCTGCTCGTCTAGCGCAGCGTCAATGCCCGTGCGTCGACACGAACAGCGCCAGCGCGAACAGGCCGATCACACCAATGATCATGCCAAGCACGAACGGCCAGAACCGGCTGCGCTGCTTCACCACCGGTGCCGGCTTCGCCTCCGGCGGCGGCACCGCTGTTGCCAGCATGTGCTCGCGCTCGACCATGCGGCGGGCGATGTAATCGGTGACCGCCTTCACCATCGCCTGCACATCATGCGATTCGGCGAGCAGCTTGCGGCCGAAGCGGCTGTCCTGCACCAGGCGATAGCTGCGCTTGTCGCGCCCCATCACCACATGGACAATCATGTCGATCCACAGCCGCGGCGTGTCGCCCTGGCTGATGCCGCGATCGAACAGTTCGATATCGTGGGGGATCTCGTTGAACAGCGGGTCGAGTGCCTCGTTCAAGATTTCCAGCCGGGCGACCTCGGCATCGCGCAGGTCGACCACGACGCCGGTGCGGTCCGCAGCCTCGATCCGGGCCTGCCTCAGGGCATCCCGCAGCCGCTTCGGCTGGGCATCGTTCGCTGCACCATTTGCCACAACCATCTCAACTCCGCCTCAAGACTGCCGCAACCCGGTAAATTAACCTATCAGCAACCATAAGCGCCGGAAAGGGCGTTTGTTTCCAGAGGCTTGGTCGCAAACGCGCTGCGGCCCCAGCCGGTTTTCCCGGATGAGGCCGCAGACGATGTTTGAGCGTTTCCGTTGAGGCAGGCTTGCGGCGGCTCTGTGGCCGCCTGGCGGCAAGCGATCCGGCGCGGTTTAGGCGACCTGGCGGCTCGGCTCCTCCACGATGGAGAAGCGAACACCGGCGCGATGGCGGTTTTCCTCGGACACAGTCTTCCAGGCTTCCTCGGCCTGCTTGCGGGTCTTGAACGGGCCCTGCACCTGGGCAGAACCCTCGACCAGCTTGTGGAAGTTCATCGAACCGAACTCGCCGCCGATGACCCAGAAATTGCTACCCTGTGACATCTCGTTCTCCTGGCATTTCTCTTACATTCGTGACATGCGCGCTGCAGTCACCGTGTGAAGAGATAACGACAAACACAGCGAAATCGCCAGATGGCTTGTGTTTGAATGGTGATGCGATGTAACATCATCACTTGTCACAAATGTCATAATGTAAAGATTGTCACAATGGCGGCTGAGACCAACAAGAAGCTGTTCGTGGGCCCCCGTTTCCGGCGGATCCGCCAGCAACTCGGCCTGTCGCAGACCCAGATGGCCGAGGGGCTCGGTATTTCGCCGAGCTACATCAACCTGATCGAGCGCAACCAGCGCCCTGTGACGGCGCAGCTTCTGCTGCGACTGGCGGAGACCTATGATCTCGATCTGCGGGATCTTGCGACGGCGGATGAGGATCGCTTCTTTGCGGAGTTGAACGAGATCTTTTCCGATCCGTTGTTTCGGCAGATCGATCTGCCGAAACAGGAATTGCGCGACCTTGCGGAACTGTGCCCTGGCGTCACGCATTCGCTGCAGCGGCTTTATGCGGCTTACACCGAAGCGCGGCGCGGCGAGACGATGGTGGCGGCGCAGATGGCGGATCGTCATGACGGCGCGTCCTATGAAGGCAATCCGATCGAGCGCGTGCGCGATCTGATCGAAGCCAATCGCAATTACTTTCCCGAACTGGAAACGGCTGCGGAAAATCTGCGCGACGAGATCAATGTGCCGTCGCAGGATCTGTTTGCGGCGCTGAGCACGCGCCTGCGTGACAAATATTCGATCGTCACGCGCATCATGCCGGTAGACGTGATGCGCGAGACGCTGCGGCGCTTCGACCGGCATAGGCGGCAATTGCTGATTTCGGAAATGGTCGATGCGCCGGGCCGCGCCTTTCAGGTCGCATTCCAGATTGGCCTCGTGGAATGCTCTTCGCATTTCGAAAGCATTGTCGGCCGCGCCGGGCCGCTCGCCGACACGCAGCGCCGGCTCTATCGCATCACGCTGGCGAATTATTTTGCCGCTGCCGTGCTGATGCCTTACGCCGCTTTCCATGCAGCGGCAGAAGCGCTGAGCTATGACATGCAGGTGCTCGGCCAGCGCTTCAATGTCGGCTTCGAGCCGATCTGCCATCGCCTCACCACGCTGCAGCGACCGAATGCGCGCGGCGTACCGTTCTTCATGCTGCGCGTGGACAATGCCGGCAATGTCTCAAAACGCTTTTCATCGGGCACGTTCCCGTTCTCGAAATTCGGCGGCACCTGCCCGCTGTGGAATGTGCATTCCACCTTCGATACGCCGGACCGCCTGCTGCAGCAGGTCATCGAACTGCCTGATGGCAATCGCTACTTCTCCATCGCGCAGACGCTGCGGCGTTCACCCGCACCGCATCCACATCAACAACCACGCTTCGCCATCGGGCTCGGCTGCGAGATCCGCCATGCGAGCAAGCTGGTCTATTCGGCGGGACTCGATCTCGACAAGGTCGAGGGCACGCCGATCGGCGTGAACTGCCGCTTGTGCGAGCGGGAGAATTGCAGCCAGCGTGCAGAGCCGCCGATTACACGCACGCTGATACTCGACGAGAACACGCGACGGGTGTCCAGTTTTGCATTCAGCAATGCGCGGGAACTGTAGAACGGTTTGCGCGGCACGATGCGTGTCTCGTCATTTACATGACGTCGCCTGGCAGGAGATAGTGCGATCATCCGAACCAATCATGGAGGTGTGATCGCATGGGATCACTGTCTATCTGGCACTGGTTGACTGTCGCATTCTATCTCGCCCTTCTCGTCCTTCCCGTCGCCAAGATCCTCAGCAAGGCCGGCTTCAGCGGCTGGTGGTCGCTGCTCTCGATCATTCCGATCGTCAATGTCATTTGCCTCTGGCTGTTCGCTTTCATCCGCTGGCCGATCACGGCAGCGCCGCCGCAGCGATAGAGCGCGGCGCGCTTGAGCCTCTCCGTCGTGGCCGGGCTTGACCCGGCCATCCACGTCCTCGACAAAGACATGGATACCCGGCACGAGGCCGGGCTTGACGATGGAGAGGCCCGTTCCATGCTGCAGACGTCCGTGCGACTTGCGATCCTCCTTGCAGCATCGGTCATTACGCTTCTTGCCTCCCCCGCCTCCGCCCAGCGCGGCGCGTCCTGTCATGGCGGGCAGAGTTTTGATCAATTCCTCGCCGGGCTGAAGCAGCAGGCTGTCGCCGCCGGCGTCTCGCAGCGTGCGATGGCGGAAGCGGCGCCTTACCTCGTTTACGACCAGGGCATCGTCAATCGCGACCGCGGACAGAAAGTGTTCGGACAGCTGTTCACACAGTTCGCCGGCCGCATGGCGGCGGATTACCGGATGCAGAACGGGCAGTTGAAGATCAAGCAGCATGCGGCCGCCTTCGCGCGCGCCGAGAAGGAATATGGCGTGCCGCCCGCGGTGATCGCGGCATTCTGGGCGCTGGAAAGCGATTTCGGCGTGCAGATGGGCAACCTGCAGACGCTGCGCTCGCTGGTGTCGCTGGCCTATGACTGCCGGCGCTCAAAAATGTTTCAGGACGAAACGATTGCGGCGCTGAAGATCATCGATCGCGGCGATCTCTCGCCGGCTGAGATGATCGGCTCATGGGCCGGCGAGCTCGGCCAGACGCAGTTTCTGCCGACGCATTATTTCAACTATGCGGTGGACTATGACGGCGACGGCCATCGCAATCTGCTGCGTAGCCCCGCCGATGTGATCGGCTCCACCGCGCATTACATCTCGACCGGATTGAAATGGCGACGCGGCGAGCCGTGGCTGCAGGAAGTGCGCGTCACCAGAGACATTCCGTGGGATCAGGCCGATCTCACCGTGAAGCTGCCGCGCGCGCAATGGGCTTCGTTCGGCGTCAGCTATCCCGACGGACGGGCACTGCCGAATGACAACATGCCGGCCTCGCTGCTGCTGCCGATGGGGCGGCATGGACCGGCTTTTCTCGCCTATGCGAATTTCGCCGCCTACACGGAATGGAATAACTCGCTGATCTATTCGACCACGGCGGCCTATCTCGCCACGCGCATTGCAGGCGCATCGAAGATGCGCGCGCCCTCGGCACCGGTGGCGCAGCTGTCACATGCCGAGCTGCGCGAGCTGCAGCTGCTGCTCCAGAAACGCGGTTTCAATGTCGGCAAGGTGGACGGCATTCTGGGGCAGCAGAGCCGCACCGCTGTGAAGGCCATGCAGGTGAAGTTCGGGTTACCGGCGGATTCCTGGCCGACAGCGGAATTGCTGGCGGCGTTGAAGGCGGGGCGGTAGCTCCTTTGTCCCGAACGCGGCGCAGCGCGCAGCGCTGCTCCGCAGAGCCGGGACCGTATCAAACGCTATCGATTTTGGCGGTCCCGGCTCTGCGGAGCACCACGCCGAAGAGGCGTGATGCACCGCGTCCGGGACACGGTCGACGCGAAAATTTCTACTCTTTTCTGATGCAGGGGCGGTTGAATTCGCCCTGCCGCCCCCCAACTCCATGCAGCAGCATCTTTCTCCGATCCCGCCGCTGCACGTTGACCCGCATCACAAAAGAGCATGCCCATGCCGTTCTATGATTCCGTCGTCCCCGCTTACCTGCAGATGCTGGGCACCATGTCCGCCGGCCTGAAAAAGGCGGAAGCCTATGCGGCGGCGAAGAAGATCGAGCCTGCGGTGCTGCTCGGCACCCGCCTTTTCCCGGACATGCTACCGCTGAGCCGGCAGGTGCAGCTGGCCTGCGACTTCGCCACCAAGGGCAGCGCGCGCCTCTCGGCGAGCGAGGTGCCTTCGGTGCCGGATACCGAAACCACCTTCGACGAATTGCAGGCGCGCATCGCCAAGACGGTCGACTACCTGAAGTCCTTCAAGCCCGAACAGTTCGAGGGCGCGGAGACCCGCGACGTCACCTTCCCGACCGGACCGGGCAAGACCACCACCCTCACCGGCCAGCAATTTCTCACCAGCTTCTCGCTGCCGAGCTTCTATTTCCATGTGGTCACCGCCCACGACATCCTGCGCATGTGCGGCGTGGATGTCGGCAAGCGCGACTATCTCGGCGCCAACTGAGCCATGATGCGGAGAGGACAGTTTTGCGCCCGTCGCCGCGCAGACGACACGGCCATTGCCCGATCCGCATCCATTCAGCGCGAAAATTCTTTCGTCGCGCACGCATCTTCAGCCGCCTTGCCAACCGTGTTTGCAATGCGCAACTGCATCTCACCGATCCCCTCCCGGAGCTTTCCTGATGAGCACGTCCAAACTCTTTGAGCCCTACAAGCTTGGCAACATCACGCTGAGCAATCGCACCGCGATGGCGCCGCTGACGCGTAATCGCGCGCAGCCGGGCTTCGTACCGGGTCCGCTCGCCGCGGAATATTACGGCCAGCGCGCCAGCGCCGGTCTGCTCATCACCGAAGCGAGCCAGATCTCGCAGCAGGGCCAGGGCTATCAGGACACGCCCGGCATCTATTCGCCCGAGCAGGTCGCCGGCTGGAAGCAGGTCACCGATGCCGTCCACGCCAAGGGCGGCCACATCTTCATCCAGCTCTGGCATGTGGGCCGCATCTCGCATAGCAGCCTGCAGCCGAATGGCGGCAAGCCGGTCTCGGCTTCGGCGATCACCGCAAAGACCAAGACCTTCGTCAATAACAGCTTCACCGATGTCTCCGAACCGCGCGCGCTCGAACTGGCTGAAATTCCGGGGCTGATCGATGATTACAAGCGTGCGGCGAGGAATGCCGTCGCGGCGGGCTTCGACGGTGTCGAGATTCATGCGGCCAATGGCTATCTGCTGGAGCAGTTCGCGCGCGCCTCGACCAACAAGCGCACCGATGCCTATGGTGGCTCAATCGAGAACCGCTCGAAGCTGATGCTCGAAGTGGCCGCTGCCGTCGCGAAGGAAATCGGCAGCGACAGGACCGGCATCCGCATCTCGCCGGTGACGCCGGCCAATGACGCCGCCATCGATGATGATGCGCAAAAGCTGTTCGACCACATCACCGACGGGCTGAGCGCCGAGAAGCTGGTCTATCTGCATGTGGTGGAGGGCGCCACCGGCGGCCCGCGCGACAATGCACCATTTGACTATGCGAGCCTGCGCAAGCGCTTTGGCGGGACGTATATCGCCAATAACGGTTTCGATTTTGCACTGGCGGAGAAGCAACTGGCGGCTGACGCAGCCGACCTGATCGCCTTCGGCAAGCCGTTCATCTCGAATCCCGATCTGGTGGAGCGCCTGAAGACCGGCGCGCCGTTGAACGAGCCGGACAAGGCGACGTTCTATGGCGGTGGTGCGAAGGGCTATACGGATTACCCGACGCTGGCGGCAGCGAAATAGACTCCGACTGTCATCCACGCGAACGCGGGGATCCAGTAGACACCGACTATGGTGGTTGAAAAACCAAGGCCTGCGTTTACTGGATCACCCGCTTTCGCGGGTGACGACAAGAGAATGAAATGAAAAGGCCGGGATTGCTCCCGGCCTTTTTGCTTGTTCTCACTCGACGTCAGTTCGCCGAAGCCCTCTTCTGCGGCGGCGTCGCCGGCCACGACTTGATCAGCGTGTCGTAGTCCACCGTCTCGCCCTTCGGCTTTTCGTTCGCCAGCTTGCGCTGGGGCGCGATGTTGCCGTCTTTCGCGGACTTGTTGTACCAGAACTCCGCCGTCTCCTTCTTGTTCAGCTTCGGACCGCACTCGCCCTGCACCTTCGAGCGCTCGAGACGCTCCAGCACCGAGTCCTGGGCTGCGGCGAGCGAGTCCATCGCCTGCTGCGGCGTCTTCGCACCGGACGACGCATCGCCGATATTCTGCCACCACAGCTGCGCCAGTTTTGGATAGTCCGGGATATTGTTGCCGGTGGGCGACCACTGCACGCGGGCCGGCGAGCGATAGAACTCGATCAGGCCGCCAAGCTTTGGCGCACGTTCCGTAAACGACTTGTCCCAGATGTCGCTCTCGCGGATGAAAGTGAGACCGACATGGCTCTTCTTCAGCGACACCGACTTCGAGGTGATGAACTGCAGATAGAGCCAGGCCGCCTTGCGGCGATCCGGCGGCGTCGACTTGAGCAGCGTGCCCGAGCCGACATCCTGATAGCCGAGCTTCATGCCTTCCTTCCAGTAGGAGCCTTTTGGCGATGGCGCCATGCGCCACTTCGGCGTGCCATCGGCGTTCATGACCGGCAGGCCGGGCTTCACCATGTCGGCGGTGAAGGCGGTGTACCAGAACATCTGCTGCGCGATGTTGCCTTGCGCCGGCACGGGCCCTGACTCCGAGAAGGTCATGCCCTGCGCCTGCGGCGGGGCATATTTCTTCATCCAGTCGAGATATTTCACGATCGAATAGACCGCCGCCGGACCATTGGTATCGCCGCCGCGCTCGATGCTTGAGCCGACCGGACGGCAGCCTTCCATGCGGATGCCCCATTCATCGACAGGCAGACCATTCGGCAGGCCCTTGTCGCCATTGCCGGCCATGGACAGCCAGGCATCGGTGAACCGCCAGCCGAGCGACGGATCCTTCTTGCCATAATCCATATGGCCATAGACCTTGGTGCCGTTGATTTCCTTGATGTCGTTGGTGAAGAAATCGGCGATGTCTTCATAGGCCGACCAGTTCACGGGCACGCCGAGATCATAGCCATACTTGGCCTTGAACTTGGCCTTGTAGTCCGGATTGGTGAACCAGTCGTAGCGGAACCAGTAGACGTTGGCGAATTGCTGGTCGGGCAGCTGATACATCTTTTTATCGGGGCCAGTCGTGAACGACGTGCCGATAAAATCCTTGATGTCGAGGGTCGGGCTGGTGACGTCCTTGCCTTCGCCGGTCATGAAGTCCGACAGCGAGATGGTCTGGCCGTAGCGGAAATGCGTGCCGATCAGGTCGGAGTCGTTGATCCAGCCGTCATAGACATTCTTGCCGGACTGCATCTGGGTCTGCAGCTTCTCGACCACGTCGCCTTCCTGGATCAGGTCGTGCTTCAGCTTGATGCCGGTGATCTCGGAGAAGGCTTTCGCGAGCGTGCGCGCCTCGTATTCATGCGTGGTGATGGTTTCGGAGACGACATTGATCTCCATGCCCTTGAACGGGGCGGCGGCCTTCTCGTACCATTGCAGCTCCTTGAGCTGATCGGCCTTCGACAGCGTCGAGGGCTGGAATTCGCTGTCGATCCAGCGCTGGATGGTGGCGTCGTCGGCCTTGGCGGGCGCTGCGAGCAGCGTGGTCGCGGCGATCAGCGCGCAGGCGCTGGTCATCATGATATGGCGCGTCGGGCGACGGGCCTGTGTCGTCAGGTGCCTCATGTCTTCCTCCCATGTGTTCAGGCCGGGTTATCCCGTGCCTGCAGTCCTTGCCGGTCAGACGGTGCGGAAAATTCCGACCGCCGCGACCAGCGAAATCAGTGTCGCGAACCAGAGATTCGAGATTTCAAATCCCTCCTCGCCGATCGGCAGCGTGGCGATCGGGTCGGAGCCGATGAAGCCGATCCACAAGAGATGGATGACGGCGGCCGTGATCAGCGAGAGAAACAGGCGATCGCCGCGCGTGGTGGGGATGCGCAGGATGCCGACGCGCTCGGCTTCGGGATAGCGGATGGCGAGAATGGTCATGGTCGCGAGCGTCAGCGCGATGGCCGCAAAGAAGATCGCGGTCGGCGGCGTCCAGGCCATCCATGCGATGTGCTCCATGATCGCCTCCTAGACGCGGCCGAGCGCGAAGCCGCGCGCGATGTAATTGCGGACGAACCAGATGACGAGCGCGCCGGGGATGATGGTGAGCACGCCGGCGGCAGCGAGCAGGCCCCAGTCCATGCCGGAGGCCGATACCGTGCGGGTCATGATCGCGGAGATCGGCTTGGCATTGACGGAAGTCAGCGTGCGCGCAAGCAGGAGCTCGACCCAGGAGAACATGAAGCAGAAGAAGGCGGCGACGCCGATGCCCGAGGCGATCAGCGGCATCAGGATTTTCACGAAGAATTTTGGAAACGAATAACCGTCGAGAAACGCGGTCTCGTCGATCTCGCGCGGCACGCCGGAGACAAATCCTTCGAGGATCCACACCGCGAGCGGCACATTGAACAGGCAATGCGCCAGCGCCACGGCCCAGGGCGTATCGAACAGGCCGACGGCGGAATAGAGATTGAAGAAAGGCAGCGCGAACACCGCGGGCGGAGCCATGCGGTTCGACAGCAGCCAGAAGAACAGGTGCTTGTCGCCGAGGAAGCGATAACGCGAGAAGGCATAGGCCGCCGGCAGCGCAAAACTGATCGACAGGATCGTGTTGATGACGACGTATTTCAGCGAGTTGATGTAGCCGGAATACCAGCTCTCATCGGTGAAGATGCGGATGTAATTATCCAGCGTCGGCTTGTGCGGCCACAGAGTCATGGTCGAGACGATCTCGCCATTCTCCTTGAAGCTCATGTTCACGAGCCAGTAGATCGGCAGCAGCAGGAAGATCAGGAACAGCGTCAGGATAATGCGACGGCCGGGGATGGAATTGTTCATGCCGCGCCCTCCTGCTTGCTGCGATCGACGCCGGCATTGGTCATCACGGTGTAGAACACCCAGCAGACGATCAGCACGATGATGTTGTAGACCAGCGACAGCGCCGCCGCCTTGCCGAGATCGAACTGGCCGAGCGCGATCTTCACGAGCTCGATGGAGACGAAGGTCGTGGAATTACCGGGCCCGCCGCCGGTGACGACAAAGGGCTCGGTATAGATCATGAAGCTGTCCATGAAGCGGAGAAGCACGCCGATCAGCAGCACGCGGTTCAGCTTCGGCAACTGGATGGCGCGGAACACGGCCCAGCGCGACGCGCCGTCGATCTGGGCTGCCTGATAATAGGCATCGGGGATCGACTTCAGGCCGGCATAGCAGAGCAATGCCACGAGGCTGGTCCAGTGCCAGACATCCATCACGATGACCGTGGCCCAGGCGTCGAATTCGTTGGAGACGTAATTGTAGTCGAAGCCGAGCGAGTTCAGCGTGTAGCCGAGCAGGCCGATATCGGGGCGGCCAAAAATCTGCCAGATGGTGCCGACCACGTTCCATGGAATGAGCAGCGGCAGCGCGAGGATGACGAGGCAGGCGGCGACGTGCCAGCCATCCCGCGGCATCGACAGCGCGACAATGATGCCGAGCGGGACTTCGATGGCGAGAATGATCGCCGAGAAAAGGAGGTTGCGGCCGAGCGATGCGAGGAAGCGGCCGCCGAGATCGCTGGAGGGATCGAGCAATTCCTTGAACCAGCCGACGCCGTTCCAGAAGAACTGGTTGTTGCCAAAGGTGTCCTGCACCGAATAGTTCACCACCGTCATCAGCGGCAGCACCGCCGAGAAGGCGACGATGAGGAACACCGGCAGGACGAGGAACCAGGCCTTGTTGTTGACGGTCTTGTCCATCACTGGGCCCCTTCGATGAGGCGGCTGTCGGCATAAACGTGGACCCGGGCGGGATCGAATACCAGCCCGACATCATCACCTTCCGGCGAAAAACCATCGGGCACGCGGGCCGCGAATTTCACGCCGCCGATGCGGACGCGGGCGAAGCGGATGCGGCCGAGATCGTCGATGCGCTCGATCTGTGCGGTGAGAAGATCGGGGGCCGGCGTTGCCACATGAACGAATTCCGGACGGATGCCGACTTCGATTTTCTTGTTCGGGGGCAGCGCATCATAGCTGCGGTTGAGCCCGATGACATGGCCACCGATGCGGGCCTGCCGGCCGCTGACTTCGGCAGGCACGATATTCATGCCGGGCGAGCCGATGAAATAGCCGACAAATGTATGCGCGGGCTTGTCGAACAGCTCCTGCGGCGTGCCGGACTGCACGACGCGGCCGTCATGCATCACCACCACCGTGTCCGCGAAGGTCAGCGCCTCGGTCTGGTCGTGGGTCACATAGATCATGGTGAGATCGAGCGCGCGATGCAGCGCCTTCAGCTTCGAGCGCAACTCCCATTTCAGCGCGGGATCGATCACCGTCAGCGGCTCGTCGAACAGCACGGCTGCCACGTCGCTGCGCACGAGGCCGCGGCCGAGCGAGATCTTCTGCTTGGCGTCTGGCGTCAGCCGCGTGGCCTTGCGATTGAGCCAGGGCGTGAGGTCGAGCAATTCGCCGATTTCGGCCACACGTGCATCGATCTGCGGTTTCGGCATGCCGCGATTTTTGAGCGGGAATGCGAGATTCTCGCCGACCGTCATGGTGTCGTAGATCACCGGGAACTGGAACACCTGCGCGATGTTGCGCTTCTGGGTCGGCAGCGGGGTGACGTCCTTGCCATCGAACAGGATCTGTCCGCGGGTCGGCGTGACGATGCCGGAGATCATGTTGAGCAGCGTGGTCTTGCCGCAGCCGGATGGTCCAAGCAGCGCATAGGCGCCGCCCTGCCGCCAGGTCATGGAGATCGGCTTCAGCGCAAACGATTCCGGATCAGCATCGCTGCCGCTGTAGGACTGCGCGAGATCGACGAGATCGATGCGGGCCATGCTGTGCTCCTACATCGCCGGTGCCGCGACCAGACGGTCGCTGCTGTCAAAGACGAAGATGTTTGCGGGATCGATGATGGCATCGAGCCGATCGCCGGGCACGAATTCGTGGATGCCCTGCAGCACCGAGACCCAATCGGAGGCGCCATGCTTCACATGGACGAAACTTTCCGAACCGGTGATTTCGGTCACCGTCACCTCGGCAGGAAACACATGGCGGCCGGCGGCGGCATTGCCGACACCGAGCTGATGCGCACGAAAACCGATGCGATAGCTGCCATCGGGCAGTGATGCATAGAGACCGCTCGCAGGCGCGCTGACGCCGCCGACATATTGTACGCTGTCGCCGCTCTTCTCGATGCCCACGGAATTGAGCGGCGGATCGGAAAACACCTCGGCGACTTTCAGCGTATCCGGCTTGCGATACACTTTCGGCGTCTCGCCGAATTGCAGCAGCTCCCCCTCCCACAGGCAGGCAGTGCGGCCGCCAAGCAGCAAGGCTTCGGACGGCTCCGTGGTCGCATAGACGAAGATCGCGCCGGAGGCCTCGAAGATTTTTGGCAGCTCGGTGCGCAGCTCCTCGCGCAGCTTGTAATCGAGATTGGCGAGTGGCTCGTCGAGCAATACGAGATCGGCGCCCTTGACCAAGGCACGCGCAATCGCGGTGCGCTGCTGCTGGCCACCGGAGAGCTGCAGCGGCGTGCGGTTGAGATAGGGTTCGAGCTTGAGCAGCGCCGCAGCCTCGCGCACGCGCGTCTCGATCTCCGCCTTCGGCTTGCCCTGCACGCGCAGCGGCGAGGCGATGTTCTCATAGACCGTGAAGGACGGGTAATTGATGAATTGCTGATAGACCATCGCCACCGAGCGTTTGCGGATGTCGATGCCGGTCACGTCCTTGCCGTCCACCAGCACGCGTCCCTGGGCCGGCTTGTCGAGCCCCGCAAGCAAACGCATGATCGAGGTCTTGCCGGCCAGAGTCGGGCCGAGCAGCACGCTGAGGCTACCGCGCTCCAGCGTGAGCGAGACATCGCGGATCGTCGTGATGCCATCCACCATCTGCGAGACGCGGTCGAGCGTGACGCTCATGCGCGCGCCTCCGCTTTCACAGCATCATCGCGGTGGGCGACGAGCCATTCGTCAAGCGCCACGATCTCCTCCCCAGACAATCGCAGGCCGAGTTTGGAGCGACGCCAGACGATGTCTTCGGCACTCACGGCCCATTCGTGGGCCATCAGATAGCGCACCTCGCGCTCGGTCAATGTGGCGCCGAAGTCGCGGCCGAGATCGGCGGCGGACTTCGCATGCGCGAGAAGTTTTGCGGCGCGGGTGCCATAGGCATGGACGAGACGGCTGGCATGGGCCGGCGCCAGGAACGGATAATCGCGCTGGATTTCGGCGGTCAGTGCTTCCACCGAAGACACATCGAAATCGCCGCCGGGCAGCGGCGCATGGGCCGTCCAGCCTTCCTTCGCCTTGGTGCCCTTCAGATAGGGCGCGAGCTTTTCCAGCGCCTCTTCGGCCAACCGGCGATAGGTGGTGATCTTGCCGCCATAGATCGAGAGCAGCGGTGCGCCGCCGGGCAAATCGAGTTCGAACACATAATCGCGCGTGGCCGCCTTGGCGTCACTGGCGCCGTCGTCATAGAGCGGGCGCACGCCGGAATAGGTCCAGACCACGTCATCGGCGAGCACGGGCTTTGCGAAATATTCGCTGACCGAGCTGCAGAGATAGGCGATTTCATCCGGTGTGATTTTTACGTCCGCGGGATCGCCGTGATAATCGACATCGGTGGTGCCGATCAGCGTGAAATCGTTCTGATACGGAATCGCGAAGACGATGCGGCCATCGGCATTCTGGAAGATGTAGGCGCGATCATGCGCGTAGAGTTTCGGCACGATGATGTGCGAGCCCTGCACGAGGCGGACCTTCGCCTTGGCATTCACGCCGGCACCGGAGGCCAGCACATTCTCCACCCAAGGCCCGCCGGCATTGACCAGCGTGCGCGCCTGGATGGTCTCGCGCTCATGGGTGAGAACATTCTCGACGGTGACCTGCCAGATGCCGTCGGCCTGACGGATCTCTACGGCGCGGCTGCGGGTGCGGATATCGGCGCCGCGATCGGCAGCATCGCGCGCGGTGAGCACGACGAGGCGGGCGTCATCGACGAAGCAGTCGGAATACTCAAAACCACGATGGAAGCGGCCGGGTGTCAGCGGCTTGCCGGTTTCGTCCCTGTCGAGATCGAGGGTGCGCGTGGCGGGCAGCAGCTTGCGGCCGCCGATATGGTCGTAAAGGAACAGGCCGAGGCGCAGCAGCCAGGCCGGCCGCAGCCCGGCATGATGCGGCAGCACGAAGCGCAGCGGCCGGATGATATGCGGCGCGATCGCCCACAGCACCTCGCGCTCCAGCAGCGCGTGGCGGACCAGCTTGAAATCGTAATATTCGAGATAGCGGAGCCCGCCATGGATCAGCTTGGTGGACCAAGACGAGGTGCCCGAGGCCAGATCCTTCATCTCGCAGAGGAACACGGAATTGCCGCGGCCGACCGCATCGCGGGCGATCCCGCAACCGTTCACGCCGCCACCAATGATTGCGAGGTCGTAGATCTGACCCACCCGGCTTCCTCTCCGCGCCAATCGTCTGGCGCCTCACCTGGACGCGCCACCTTCGCTTTCAGCGATTTGGCTTTCGTTTTTGATTAAAGCACAAGTGAAAACGAAAGCAACGGGGGATTTGAGGGATTCAGATGGGGTTTTTAGGGTCACAGGGAGCCGTTTCGGGCAAAATCTGTCATCCCCCGCGAAAGCGGGGATCCAGTAGACACCGGCCTGGATGATTGAACCGGGGTGGAGGTGGTTACTGGGTTGCCCGGTCAAGCCGGGCAACGACAGGGAGTGGCCGCCCTACCCTTCCTCGGCCTCGTCCTCCGCACCCGGCATCGCCGCGATCACCTTCACGCCGCGGCTGTTGCAGATCTCCTGCAAGGCCGGCGGCAACGCGGTGTCGGTCACGAATGTATGGATCTGGCTGAGATGGGCGATGCGCACGGCGGCGCTCCGCCGCAGCTTAGTCGAGTCGCACACCAGCATCACACTGCGCGCATTGGCGATGATCGCCTGGGCCGCCTGCACCTCGCGATAGTCGAAATCGAGCAGCGCGCCCTCCTCGTCGATCGCGGAGGCGCCGATGATGGCGTAGTCGACCTTGAACTGCCCGATCAGCTTGATGGCCGTCGAGCCCGTCACCGCGCCATCGGCCCGGCGCACGCTGCCGCCGGCGACGACCACCTCGATATGCGGATGCCGGTACAGCATCATCGCCACATTGAGATTGTTGGTGATGACCAGCAGGTTTTCGTGATCGGTCAGCGCAGCCGCGACCTCCTCGGTCGTGGTGCCGATATTGATGAACAGCGACGAGCCATTGGGAATCTCCGCCGCCGCCGCGGCGCCGATCGCCTTCTTCTCTTCGGCAGCCACGAAGCGGCGGGCTTCGTAAGCGAGATTTTCCGTGCCCGACGCCACGATGGCGCCGCCATGGATGCGCGTGAGCAGGCGCTGGTCGCAGAGATCGTTGAGGTCCTTGCGGATGGTCTGCGCCGACACTTCAAAGCGGCGCACGAGATCATCGACCATCACGCGGCCGAAGGCGCGCGCATGATTGAGAATTTCGGACTGGCGATGGGAAAGGCCGGACGTCACAGCAACACCTCATGGAGTGATTCCATGGTGCTGATGTTGGACGGGCGCGTCAACGCGGCCGTGCCGCCCGCAACAGGCGGCCGTTTTATCGGGGCGTCATGCCTTACGCGGCGGTCGCCGTTTCCGGCGTGCCCTGGGCGAACTGAAACGCCGCCCGCTCGGCCTCTCGGGCGTTGCGAAAAATCCGGCCATCCATCCCGTTGAAACGGTGGGATGCTGCAAAGAACCGAAAGCCGTCGGGATCGCGAACCACGATACCGGCTGCCTGCGACGAGACTTCGATAATATAAGTGTCTGACATGGCGGCCCCTTTCGCGATACGCAAAGCATATTCCGGGCCACTAACCGAGACGGCGGTAAATCGTTCCCGCCGCGATTTAGAATCCCTATGCCGTGATTGTCGCATCCGGCCTTTTGATCGCCTGCGGGCGGCCGTTTTCATCGATGGAGACGAAGGTGAAATTGCCGTCGGTGACCAGAATCGGGGCACTTTCATTGCGGCGAAGCACCCAGGCCTCGATATGCAGGGTCAGCGAGGTGCGGCCCATGCGCGCCAGATTCGCATGCACAGACACGACATCGCCCACATGCACGGCCTTGCGGAAGGTCATCGCCTCGATGGCGACGGTGACGGTGCGCGTCTTGGCGATCTTCGCAGCGGCCATGCCGCCGCCGAGATCCATCTGGCTGAGCAGCCAGCCGCCGAAAATATCGCCATTGGCATTGGTATCCGCCGGCATCGCCACGGTGCGGATGGTGAGGTCGCCGGTGGGCTCGGTGCCGAGGCCGGTGGGCTGGTTCGGTGATTCAGGCTTTGATGATTCAGTCATGGGCAATCCCTGCCGGAATTTGAGTCAGAATGGTCATGGGCGCCAGACTAGCGCACGGGCGGGCGTCTGACGAAGCTCAGGGCGACACAGAGCCACGCAAGCAGCCAGAGGGTCAGGGCATTGCGGATATCGAGCGCCGCGATCATCAGGACCAGTGCCAGCAAGGTCAGCGGAAGCGCGGCGAAGCGGATCTTGCTCTGCCCGTTCCAGTAGGCGGCCAGCAAGGGCAGGAACAGCACCACCGCCACCACGACGCCCAGCCAGATCGTCTCGCTGTGAAGCAGATCGTGCCGTAGCCGCAAGATCCAGGTGTCCACCGCGGCGATCATGGCCGGCCCGTCATTGCTGGGTCATGTGAATGTCTCCCAGCCTTCATCCGGCGCGAACCGGTCGCCATATTTGGCGGCCAGCGCGCGCAGCGTGGCGGCGACATTGTCGGGCCCACGGGAGCGGGCATAGTGCAGCGGACCGCCGCGGAACGGCGCATAGCCGGTGCCGAAGATCATAGCGCCGTCCACCACATCGGGATCGTCCACGATGCCCTCGCGCAGGCAGGCGACGCAGACATTGGAGATCGGCAGCACCAGGCGGTCGATCATCTCCTGCGACGGCCGGGCCGTGGCGGCGGCGGCAGAGCTCTTCTCGGCCTTGCCGTCCTTCCAGGTGTAGAAGCCCTTGCCGGTCTTCTTGCCGAGTTCGCCGCGATTGACCTTTTCACGCAACCACGCAGGCGTGGGCGGCAGCAGGTCGCCGAATTTCGAGCGCAACATGTCGCCGACGGCCATGCAGATATCGAGGCCGACCTGATCGGCCAGTTCGATCGGGCCCATGGGCATGCCGAACTGCTCAGCCGCCGCGTCGATGGTTTCCTTGTCGACCTTCTCGTCGAGCAGCATCATCGCCTCGAGCATGTAGGGCGTGAGCGCGCGATTGACGAGGAAGCCCGGCGACGACTTCACCGGCAGCGGCAGGCGATCGATGGCGCCGACAAAGGCGGTGGCGCGCTTCAGTACATCCTGATCGACGCCGTCATGGCTGACGACCTCGACCAGCTGCAGC
>NZ_JBIISY010000217.1:0-9617 GCF_044340795.1 Tardiphaga sp. | reverse complement strand
TTCATCGACGCGACGACCGACCTGGCTGACGATGCGCTGGCAGATGTTCAGCAGCTGCTGATTGTCACGAAAGCGGATGCCGGTCTTCTGGATGCGGCCGCCGACTTCGATGAATACCGTGCCGGCACCGTTCACCATGATGTCGGCGATGTCGTCGCGCGCCAGCAAGGGTTCGAGCGGGCCGTAGCCAAGCACGTCGTTGCAGATATCGTCGAGCAGCTCTTCCTGCTCGGCAATCGACATCACGATATTCTTGATCGCGATGATCTCGTTGACGATATCGCGGATTTCCTCGCGCGCGGACTCGCCATCGAGCTTGGCCAGCTGGGCGAGGTCGATCGCCTCGATCAGCGCGCCGAAGATCGTCGCCTTGACCTGGTAGTAATTGTCGGAGCGTCGTTCGGCGACGGGCGGAGGCGCAGGTGCGCGCGCCGGAGACAGGGGCGGGGAGGAAACGGCAGCCGGCGGCGCGCTCGCCGCCGGCGGAAGGCTGACGGGCCGCGAGTCACGAAAATCGGGCTCTGTTCCACTACGCTTACCAAACACGACGCAACTCCTTGCAGCTCGTCACTTCGAGCGCAACTTCTCCAACAGCGGTGCGAGGAAAGATCCTCGTGGCTTTTTCGTCTCGCCGCGGCCAGTGAGCCGCTGGGCGATCTGCAGGAACATTTCGGTGGTGCGATGATTGGCGGAGACTTCCGCGATCATCTGCCCGTTATTGGCGGCGGCACCGAAAATCTGCGGTTCAAACGGGATCGTCGCGATCGGCGGCGTCTCGATGGCCTTGGCGAACTCGGCCGCGCTGATTTCAGGGCGCTTCGGCACGCCGACCTGGTTGAGGCAGTAAAGCGGCGGCCGGTCGTTCGGCCGCGATGCCTTGATCAGGTCATACATGTTCTTGGTGTTGCGCAGATTGGCGAGATCCGGCGACGCGACGATGAGAATGTCATCGGCACCGATCAATGCGCGCTTGGTCCAGCCGGTCCACTGATGCGGAACGTCGAGGACGATGCAGGGCATGGTCGAGCGCAGCGTGTCGAAGATCGAATCGAACGCTTCCGTGCCGAAATCATAGACGCGCTCCAGCGTCGCCGGCGCCGCCAGCAGGCTGAGATGGTCGGTGCATTTCGACAGCAGGCGGTCGATGAAGGCGGTATCGATACGATCCGGGGAGAACACCGCATCGGCGATACCCTGCGGCGGATCCTGATTGTAATCGAGCCCGGCGGTGCCGAAAGCGAGGTCGAGATCGGCCACGACCGAATCCAGCGCGAGGTCGCGAGCAATCGCCCAGGCGACATTATGGGCGATGGTGGATGCGCCGACGCCACCCTTGGCGCCGACCACGGCAATGATGCGACCGACAGCCTTGGCCTCCGGGGCGGAGAACAGGCCGCAGATCGCACGGACCACATCGATGGTCACGACCGGCGCGATCACGTAGTCGCTGACGCCGCGGCGAACCAGCTCGCGATACAGCGTGACGTCATTGACCTTGCCGATCACGATAACGCGGGTGCCGGCATCGCAGACCGTCGCGAGTTGATCGAGACCGCCGAGGATGTCGGTGCGTGGCTCGGCCTCGAGCAGGATCACATTCGGGGTCGGCGCCGTGCGATAGGCTTCGATGGCGGCGGCCATGCCGCCCATCTGGATCTTGAGATGGGTCTTGCCCAGCCGGCGGTCTTCACCTGCCGCCTGTACGGCCGAGGCGGTTTCGACGGTTTCGCAGAACGCCTGGATCGAAACCCGGGGCGCCGGCGCGATATGCTCGTCGGCGGCCGAGACCGGCGTGGGGGCGAGCTGTTCGTCTTCGGTCTTTTGCGCGTAGTTGATCATGGGCCCACATTGCTGATTCGACCCTTATCCGCGTCGGGATAAGTGGTGGCTGTGCCTTGACCCTGGCGATACTTGTCGAGTGCGAATGTGCGGCGTGCGGCATAGACAGGGCCTTCCGCGCGCGGCTGCACGAGGTCAGTCGGATTCGCCACCATGGCCGCGAGATTGCGCTGCGAGGCGCAACCGAGATTGTAGTAAGGCCGGTTCGACAGGTAGCTCGGATTCTTGATCGAGGCGCCGAGATCTTCCGGCCAGGTGCCGCAAGGGCCGGCCGTGGCCGCGATCAGGGGATAGCTGACGCGGATCGTGGCGAACTGGCGTGGATCATTCGGCGTGTAGCTGCGCGCGGCGACCGCATTCGGCGGCACGCCCGTGGCGGCGAGCAGCGATTGCACTTCGCGTTTGGAGTCCTGCGCGGCGCGGGCGTTTGGCGTATGTGCCGGGACTTCAAGGGTGATCACACCGGTGCCTTCGCGCAGCCAGTTCTGCCCGAGCGCGACGATGTCGGCGCGCTGCGCGGCCGTCAGGCCGCCGCGGAAGCTGCCGACGAATACTTCGGTGTTGCGCTGGCGCTCTTCCACCACGATCGGGTGACGCTGGCGGTAGTCGGCAGGAACACTAGTGGCGAGGTCATCCTGCGCCACGGTCCGGCAACCGCCGAGCGCGGCGGAGGCTCCAATGAGCGCGGCGAGCACTGTGAAGCTGCGTGAGATCTTGCTGTTGCGGGTCATCATCTCTCCTCGCCTCAATCCGTGATGAAGCCGAAGGCGCCGCGATAGCCGCGAGCCGGCTCGGGCTTGCGGCCCGGTACGCCATAGATGCGGTTGACGGTGCCGAGCAGATCGGCCTGCGGATCGGATGCATCGACAAAGCCGTCATCCGGTCGCGACAGGTCTTTCTGCGCTACGGCGCGGACGACGTAAGGGGTCACGATCACCATCAATTCGGTATTGTTGTTCACAAAGTCGCGGCTCTTGAACAGGGTGCCGAGCACCGGCAACTGCGCCATGCCGGGCAGGCCGCTCATGGCTTGCTTGGTCTGCTGCTTGATCAGGCCGGCCATCGCCATCGAGCCACCCGATGGAATCTCGAGCGTCGTGTCGGCGCGGTTGGTCTTGATCGCCGGGATCGTGGTGCCGCTGATCGAGACCGAATTCTCCTGCGAGAGCTCCGATACTTCGGTCGCGACGCGCAGGCTGATGCGGCCTTCACTCAGCACAACCGGCGTGAAGCCGAGCGAGATACCGAACTTCTTGAACTGGATCGTCACCGTACAAACACGTGTCGTAGGGTCGCAGCTATTGCCGCCAGGCACGGGAAACTCGCCGCCGGCCAGGAAGTTTGCGGTTTCGCCGGAAATCGCGGTCAGGCTCGGCTCTGCGAGTGTGCGGATGACACCGGCATTCTCCATCGCCTTCAGCGTCGCCGTCACCTTTGCGGGCGAGCCGAAGACGCCTTCAATCTTGTTGCCGCCCACGAGTGGAGCACCACTCGCGCCGAACGGAGTCACGTTGTTGAAGTTGACGACCGAGGTGCCGTAGCTGAGCTGGCCCGACAGATCGACGCCAAGCTGCTTGACGATATTGCGCTGAACTTCCGCGACGGTGACCTTCAGCATCACCTGATCGCGACCGCGCACCGACACATTGTTGACGACCTTGTCGATACCGCCGGCGACGCGTCCAGCGAGATCGGCGGCCTGCTGCGCTTCCAGCTGGTTGGCGGCAGATCCGGTCAGAATGATGCCGTCGCCGAGACCTTCGACACGGATATCGGCATTCGGCAGGGCCTGCTTCAGCGCCGCGCGGACGCCGTTGAGATCGCGGGTCACCGCGATGTCATAGGCGGCGATCTGCTGGCCTGCGCTGTCGAAGAAGATGATGTTGGTCTGACCGACGGTGGCGCCGATGATATAGGCGCGCTGCGCCGAACGGACGACCGCATTGGCGATCTTCGGATCGGCGACGAGCACGTCCTTGACGTCGCGCGGCAGGTCGATCACCACCGATTTTCCGATGCCGAGCGGCAGGAACCGGGCATTCATCTGTCCGCTTCCGGCAGCCTGATGGGCGCCATAGTCGGCAGCGAGGGCGATGGGCAATGCGGAGCCAAGCGACAGTGCCGCGATGGCTGTCACCGAGAGCGCGCGGACCATCAGGCCTCGCATCGGTTCGCTCGTCGTTGTCTTCAGCGTCATCTGATGCGTCCTTGTCACTTCGTGATCGTCGCGGTCGAGGGAATGCCGTACCGGACGATATTGACGGTGCTGCCGCGGCGGCGCGCGCCCTGGTCTTCGCTGGGTGTTTCCGGCGCATTGGCGTCGGCGAGAGCGCGCAGGGCGAGCGAGAGTGTGCCGCTCTGGCGCGAGCGGGCGAGCAGCTCGGCCTGTTCGGGCCGCAATTCGAGCGTGGCAGTCCTGCCGACCACGTTGTTCTGCCCGTCCTTCTCCTTCGGCGCCTGGTCAATGGCGAGCACGCGGATATTGCTGAGAATGATCTCGGACATCACGCCATCGGCGCCGCCGCTGTCCGGGCCCTTGTCGCGCTTGGACAGGATCACATCGACGCGGTCATTCGGCAGGATGAAGCCGCCGGCGCCGGTCTCGGGCGAGATTTCGGTGGAGACAGCGCGCATACCCGACGGCAGCACGGCGGCCATGAAGCCGGATCCGTTGGCGCGTACGATCTTCGCTTCGCGGATCGGTTCGCCGGCGATGAAGGGCGAGCGCGCGATCGCGCCGGCCACCTGCGTCATCGCTTCCGGCCGCGCATTGCGTGCGATCACATTGGCACTGGCGGCGCTGGTCGGCCAGGCCTGCCACTGCATGTCGTCCGGGCCCAGCGGCTGGCCGAGCGCAATGTCGCCCTTGGCGACGAGAACGTCAGTGGTGGGGAGCTCGGCGACTTGTGGAGGAGGGGGCGGAGCGTCGGACGAGCTCGCAAGATACAGCGCCACGCTGCCGGCACCGAGTGCAATGGCAAGGACCACAATACGTGCGGTATTCATACGCTTCACTTTCCACATTACGCTGCGACGCAAGCATCGCTGTGGTGTGGAGTTGAGCAGTTATTCGTCAAAGCATGGTTAATGAGCGGTATCTAAATCGAGTTAACGATTTTCAGCCGGTATCAGCCTGTTGCGAGACGGCTGAGATCGACCGCCTTGATCCACTGGGTTTCCGGATAGACCAGCAGGGCGCCCAGTGCGAGCGCGACGCCGTACGGGATGCCGCTGTCCTTGTGATGCAGGCGCAGCAGCCATTCCTGCCGGCTCAGCGCAGACGGCAGCGGCCACTGCCGGGCCTGCAACAGCAACAGGGTCAGCGCGCCTCCGAACAGCGAGGCATAGACGAGATATTCGAGCAGGTGATCGAAGCCGAACCAGAGTCCGGCGCAGGCCGCGAGTTTGGCATCGCCGCCCCCGATCCAGCCAAAGGAGAAACACGCGAAGGCGATGATCAGCACGAGACCGCCTGCGCCGAGATGCAGCAGCGCGGTCGACGAACTCATGCCACTGAAGAAGGCGACGAACGCGAAGCCGGCGATCAGCAGCATCGAGATCCGGTTCGAGATCGTCATCGTGAGGAGGTCGCTGATCGCCGCATAGGCCATCAGGCCGGGAAACAGCAGCAGACGCGTCAAATCGAGGATCATGGCTTCAACGGTCCGGACGGAAACGATGGCGGACCGTAGCCGGTAGAAATGAACAATCGGAAAACAAGGAACTGTTTACCAAACCGCGGCGATCCGCGAGATGACGACAAGCAGCGCCAACACCAGCGCGATGCAGACTAGCCCGGCAGGCTCACGCAGCGACATCTCGAGTGCTGCGAGCAAGGGGCGTTGGGTCGCATTGTGTCTCATCGGTACGGCCTGATATGGCTGTGGAAGCATTCCAACAAAAAAGGCTCCGGAGGTCCGGAGCCCTTCTTGCAATCGCAGCTCGAACTTACTTAAGCGAGCTGTTGATCGAGGTGAACTTGCCGTTCAGGTTGGTGCCGAGGCCGTTCACGACGGCGATGATGGCGAGCGAGATGCCGGCAGCAATCAGGCCGTATTCGATCGCGGTGGCGCCAGACTCATCTTTCAGGAAGCGCGAAACGAGGTTCTTCATAATACAAAACTCCATATGTGCACGTGGCTGTCGATCTTAGATGCCTGGTCTCCCCGGCGTTCTCAGCACCGTGACCATGTGGAGACACTAGGAGTTTCGGATTGCAGTGCGGTTAATTCGATTGATGAAAGTCGATCGCATTTGTCTCTTCTTGTGCACGGTAAATGTCTACTTAAACCAATTCCGGATGACTTAGGTGTCATTGCACCGCGCTTTCTCGCCTTGGTTTAGCGGTCCTTAAGTATGCGGCGGTAACGCTGCAGTTGGAAAAGCGCGGGATTCGATCATGTCCACATTGCCCATGGAAGTGCTGCATATGTTCGGCGATACCATCATGAAGGTGGTGCCGATCACGATCGTTCTCGCGGTCGTCTTCACGGTGCTCACGCATTTCTGGGCGTGCAATCCCGGCAAGCCGTGGTGGCGCAAGACCGAGATCGTCACCGACATCTGCTACTGGTTCTTCGTGCCGCTGATCACCCGCGTGGTCCGCATCGGACTGCTGGTGCTCGGCGCTGCGGTTTTTTTCAACATCCACGGCGCGGATGAGCTGATCGCCTTCTACGACAATGGCCACGGGCCGCTGGCGCAGCTGCCGCTCTGGTTGCAGGCCATCATCTTCCTGGTCGTATCGGACTTCCTGCTCTACTGGTTTCACCGCATGTATCACGGCGGCGAGTTCTGGAAGTATCATGCCATCCATCACTCGTCCGAAGAGGTCGACTGGATTTCCGCGGCGCGCTTCCATCCGGTTAATCTGTTTCTCGGCACCGTCGCCGTGGACGTGGTGCTGCTGATGGCCGGTATCTCGCCCAATATCATGCTGTGGGTCGGGCCTTTCACGACCTTCCACTCGGCTTTCGTCCATGCCAACCTCAACTGGACGCTCGGGCCGTTCAAGTATGTCCTCGCCACGCCGGTCTTCCATCGCTGGCACCACACCTCGCTGGAGCAGGGCGGCAACACCAATTTCGCCGGCACATTCCCGCTCTGGGATATCCTGTTCGGCACCTTCCGGATGCCGAAAGGTGAGCTGCCGGACAATTACGGTGTCGATGGCGAGCCGCTGCCGAAGGAAATCGGGGGGCAGTTGGCCTATCCGTTCCGGCAGCTCAGCGTCGCGTCCAAGCAGTGATCTGATCGAGCCCGGCGCCTTCGCCGGGCTTTGTCTTTCAGGGTGATGCTGCGATCGATACCGTCGTTTGCTGTTCCTTCACCAATTAACGGCACATTTCCCATGTCGGGCGCCGGCACCGCTGCGTATCTGCTTAGGCCGGCTCGTATCGTCCCGGAGTACAGGATGTCGTTTTTGTTTTTGCGTCGCCGCAGCGCTGCGGTCTTGATGATTGGCGCGCTTGCCGCTGGTCTCGTTGTTTTTCCTGCTGTCGATGTTCCGGCTGCCGGGAATGACATGATTTCCGTTAATGTCGATCAGGCCAAGCTGGTCAAATTTCCCGAAAAGATCGCCACGATCGTGATCGGCAATCCACTGATCGCGGACGTAACGCTGCAGCCGGGTGGCATGGTTGTGGTGACAGGCAAGGGCTATGGCGCCACCAATGTGATTGCGCTGGACCGTAGTGGTGCGGTGCTGATGGATCGCATCGTCCAAGTCGAGGGCCCCACCGACAAGGTCGTCACGGTCTATCGCGGGACGCTTCGTGAATCCTATAGCTGCACGCCCGACTGCGCACGTCGCGTCACGCTCGGCGACGGCGAGGCCTATTTCAGGGCCACCATGGAGCAGGCCAGCGCCATCGGCGGACAAGCAGCAACCACCGGCGCTGCGACAGGAACGGCCGGGAAACCGAACTAACGCTTTCAGCCGCCGCTCCGAAAATTCACGGCGTGGCGGCAGGTGCGGTGATGGTTAACCGGGCGTTAATCGATCGACCTATTTTGTCGCGATCCGGCGAAACACTTCTACAATCAGTTTTCGGTACAGCCTGACGGTACATATTTCCATTCCGTCCGGATTCCGCTGATGCTGATACCGATCATATCCTTTGCCGCCGCAACCAAGCGGCTTCGATCTTTCCGCCGTAACGAAGATGGGGCGGCTGCGGTCGAATTCGGCATGATCGCGACACCATTCTTCGCGCTGATTTTTGCGGTCATCGAGACCGGCTTCACCTTCATGGCGGGGCAGGTCCTGGAGACCGGCGTCGAGGATGGCGCCCGCCTCGTCTATACAAGCCAGACCACCACCGCGAATGATTTCAAAGCTGCGATTTGCTCGCGCGTGTCCGTGATGATGGATTGCACCAAGCTCGATATCGATGTGCGCTCCTACGATCCCGGAGCGACTATTAATATCGTCGATCCCATCGATGCCAGCGGCAAATATGTTTCGACCGGTTTTGTCTATCAACCGCCGGTCTATTCGCCGAATGTAGCGAGCAGCAAGACGGTCGTCGTGCGCGCCTTCTATCAGTGGCCACTCTATGTAACAGGCCTCGGTTATAACATCGCGAATGTCGATCGCGGATCGGCGTCGGGCAAGCGATTGCTGGCGGCCACCGCCGCGCTCGGGCCTCAGTAAAGACAGGGATCACGCGATGCGCATGACTGCAACGATGCGACGCCGGGTAACCTCGTTGCGACGTGACGAGCGCGGTGTGGCCGCAATCGAATTCGCCATGATTTTCCCGATGCTCATCCTGATGCTGTTCGGCATCACCGATGTGGCGAACTATTTCGCAGTCGATCGCAAGGTGAGCCAGATCGCCCAGACGGTTTCGGATCTGACGTCCCGCAACAGTCTGCCGATATCCGAGACCGACATCGCCAACTACTTCACTATCGCGGGGGCGATGGTCACGCCCTACGACAAGAACGTGTTGAGGACGACGATCCACCAGGTCTATCTCGACCCGAATAGCAAGACCGCGAAAGTGGTCTGGAGCCGTGGCAGCGCGCCGATTCTGAAGAATACCGCTTATGCCGTACCGGCCGGCCTAGTTGGCAAGGATGCATCGGGTAACTGGCTGGCAAATCAATATCTCATCGTCGGCGATGTTTCTTACAATTACACGCCGACCATCGGCTGGGTTTTGCCCAAGGCAGGAATCACGACAGCCGAAAAGGCTTTCACGAAGCCGCGGCAGACGACCTGCGTGGCGCTAGGATCGAGCTGCACGCCGAGCGGCGGGTGATCACAAACTGACCGCGCGCGGTCAGTGCCTCAGTAGAGCGCCCGACAAACGAGAAAGGCCGCGTCCGGGGACGCGGCCTTTCAAATTTTGTACAATCCTCTGCAAGCATTGGCTTGCAGAAAATCGTTAGCCGGCGGCGCGGAGGTTATCCGCCGACGACTTGCCCGAACGGCGATCAGCAACGATTTCGTAGCTGATCTTCTGGCCTTCACGCAGCGTGCCGAGGCCAGCGCGTTCGACGGCGCTGATGTGCACGAACACGTCGTTCCCGCCTTCGTCCGGCTGAATGAAGCCATAACCCTTGGTGGCGTTAAACCACTTCACGGTTCCCATGCTCACGAGGTAGTCCCTTCTCAATAAGTAGTAGTAACCCACGCATCCATACGCGGGCCGGTGGCATCGAATTTTTGGAAGGGTCGTCAGTCTAGACCGGCTGCACCGGGGTATAGAGAAGTCGTCCGGCCGAAAATCGATAGGGTCACATTAAGGGAAGCTATTCCCTAAGACAAT
>NZ_JBIISY010000216.1:0-9652 GCF_044340795.1 Tardiphaga sp. | reverse complement strand
GGATCCCGCGGCGCCACAGCCGAGACGATATTTCCCTGGGTGCCGATATTCAGATGGCCTCCCTCGATTCCGAAGTTGGCGTCTATCGTAATGCCGTCGTCGCCCGCAACCGGTGCAGCAAAATCGCTCCACGTGGTGGTATCCCGGCGGCCCGCGGTGTAGATGACCGACTTGTTGTTTGCGAGATCGATATTGCGACCGGCACGAATGTCGATATCGCCGGTGCCGGTGCGCACCAGTTTGCCATCGGTTGCATCGCCCAGCACGAGATTTCCCGACCCGGCAGCGAGCCCTGCGAGCGACTGCATGGCGAGAGCGCTGGCGGAAGTAAGGTCAGCCCCCGCAACGAGGCGCAAATCCCAGGATCGTGTGTCCTGCAGCACACCGCTCCGATCGGCCTGGTCGAAGCCATCGCTCACATGTCCCTTGAGGATCAGGTTGCCGGCGGCGCGCAGCGTCAGTCCGCCCTCCCGCAGCGACGCAAAGTCGGTGAACAGATTCCAGTCGGACACCAGAGTCAGATCACCTGCGCTCCGGATTTCGATTCCGGGCATCAGCGTCACGTTGCCATTACCAAGCCGCGCGGCGATAGCACCGATCCGCGCCGCGAATGTATTGGCGTCGGCGACCATCGCAGCCTGATCGATCGCATCGACGGAGGTCCTGTCATAGACGCTGACACCTTCAAGCACGGCCGAGCGCGCACCGATGATGCTTGTATCGAGACGGAGAACCGCGATCTCATCGTGGCCATCCGACTGGAGATCGAGCGCCCGCTGACGGGCACGCAGCCGCACCCGGCCGCCCTCGCCGCCTGCGACATTGATCGTGCCACCGCGCAGATCCAGCAACCCGCCAGATGCCTCGAGGGTCACGCGGCCTGACCCGAGCTCGACATCCGTTGCGCCCGCAAGCAGCTGCGCCGTATGGTCCATCACCACGCCATTGCCAGCGCTGATCGCGATGCGACCGCCATAGACGCTGCGTGCATCCACGATGCCGGCCACCGTCACCTTGCCGAGATCGGCGATGATCGAGAAATCGCCGACCTGCGACAGTCCGTCGACCACGATGTCGCCGTTGCGAATCCGGAACTGGCGCGAGCCCGTGAAGCCCGCAGCATTCAGACGGCTGCTCAGGCCGGCGAAATCAGGCAATGCGGCAATGTCGAGCGTGAAACCGCCGCCCTTGCCCATGGCGGCCTGCGCGCTGATGCGGCCATCAAGCGTGACGCTGCCGCCGCCCGACGCGATCACGGCCAGGCTGCCGGCATGGCCGCCATCCGCATGGGCTGCGAGGTTCATCACCGCGCCGTTGCCCATCACGATGTCTCCGCCGACTGCGGTCAGGGCGATACGGCCTGCGTCGGAATAGCTGGCAACGTCGAAGAACTGTTTGGCAAAGCCGCCGACATCGATCAGTGAGCCCGTCGCCAAGACGATGTCACCCGATGTCGATGTGACATCCACCGCGCCGCCGAGTGCCACGATCCGGCCGCCCACATGCACGCTGCCGCCGCTCAGTGATATGCGCGCACCAAGACTGTTCTGCAGGTCGGCGATGGCGGCACTGGTGTCGCCGACCACCGACAGGGCACCCGTCGTCACCAGGGATTGAGCAGCGCCGCGGCGACCTGTGAGCAGCGGCGTCGCGATCGTCAGTGCGGAGCTGCCGGCATCGATGCGGCCATTGCCTTCGCCGACGACCTGATTGGCGGCAGCGAGTACGACCTGGCCGAAGCCACCGAACGTCTTCGTGCCGGTTCCCAAAACCAGCTCATCCGCAAACAGACTCAGCGTCGCCGAGCCGGCTGCGACCGGCCCCGTCATCGCCCGCCCGCTGTTTTGCAGCGCGATGGTCTTGCCGGTCACCGTGATGTCATTGCCATCAACCCCGACGAGACCAGCAGCATCGAGCGTCACCGTGGCCAGCCCCGCTCCCCCGAACGAGATCGAACGATGGAAATCGATGGTCGTATAGCTGCGCAGGGTCAAATGCTGCGTCGAGGCGAGTTGCGCCAAGGTCTCGGTGGACAGAACGAGCCCCTGGCTGCCGCCGCCGAAACCGATCTGCCCCGATGCCAGCGAAAGCGCCACGGCGGACAGACCGGCACTGCCGGCGAGTTCCGTATCCCGGGTCGCGTCGATCAGCAGCGCCTGGCCGCCGGCAAGCAGCGCGCCTTCGCCGACCCTCACGACACCACCGGTTTGGATATCGACATTCTCGCGGATCACGCTCACCGGTCCCGCATTCGACAGCCGGATCAATGCGCCATAGTCGCGCGACGGCGTGCCGGCCGCTTCGCTTGCCGCGATCTGCGGCGTCACCACCAGATCGCCGGCATTGGCGCTCGCCGTGCCGCGCGCCATCACGACGCTGCCAGCCTCGATGTCGATCAGGCCGCTGGCGGCGAGAATGATCTCGGGCCCGGCGAGAACCGAAGCGCCGTCATTGCGCATCACGATCTCGCTCGCGGTGACATCGAGCCGCAGACCGCGGGAATCGCCCGCGCGGGTGCCGCCGATCAGGAGACTGCCGGCGCCGAAACTGGTGAGCTGGCCAGCATCGACCAGCAGATATCCGTTCGCGCGCAGATCGGACGCGTCCTTGCCGAAGCCGACAATGGCGATTTTCGTCGCTGCGATGTCGACGAGACCGCCGCGCCCTCCGGCTGCGGCCTCCGACTGCAACTGGCCATTGAGCATGAGATCCTGGGTGGCCTTGAAGACCACGGCGCCGCCATCCATCGGCAGACGCGGCGTCACGATCTCCTGCGCGGTCAGGCGATAGCGTGTGAGCTTGAAGGCATCGGAGGCAAAGTAGCTGTTGGCGAATGCCTCATTGAACTCGCTGTATTGCCGCAGCTGAGCGCCCGACATCACGCGCCAGATCGAGGACAGCTGGTCGTAAGTGCCATCGAGCCCATTGGCGCGACGCCCGCCCATCAGCATCGAGCCATCGGCAAGCTGGATCGAGGCAACCGCCGAGGTCGATCTGGCGTTCTCGGTCAGCGTCACGAGAAACGCTCCCGGCAGCGCCGCGTAGCTCGCGGGCAGCAGTGTGTACCACCCGGCGGCAAGACCATTGCCTCCCGCGAGATAGACGCTATCGCCAGCGCTGCCGCCGGACGTCATTCCGCTATAGCCGGGCAGCACGGCATAGGCGCCGGTCATGGCGAGAATGTCGTGCGAGCCTCCCGGCCCGGGCACGAATTCGCGCGCATAGAGATCGCCTCCGCCGCGGACGTCGATGGTCGATCCGGCACCGACATCGATCGACGGCGCATCGATGGTCAGCCGCTTCTCGGGCGGCGCAGCAAGATAGCTGGCCGCCGGATTCTGGTTGTCGACCCCTTTGGTCGGGTCGATCCAGTGCTCATCATTGCTCAGATGGCCATAAGGGACGACGAGACCGAGACCCGATACCGAGGTGATGCTGTCACCGCCAAGCACGACACGCTCGGTTGCTTTCAGCACGATCTCGCCGAACGGCGCGCGCAACACGCCGTTCTGCGCGATCACGCGGGCCTGCAAGGTCAGGCTGCCGCCGGCCGAGAGCGGCGCCGGCGCGTCGCCATTGCGCGTCACAACGATGGTCCCCGCGGTCTTGATGACCGCGCGCGTGCCGCTGGCCGGGTAGATCTGCGCTGCCTTCAGCGAGAGATCGCCCTCGACATCGAGGGTCGCGGTGCCGATCGGCTGGCCCACGAATGACGGCGGCGTCGTGGACAGGCGAAGATCGGTGGTTTCCAGGTGAGTCTGGGCAAAGCCCCTGACGGTGGCGACATCGACGATGTCGACCAGATGGGCCTCAAGGCTAAGACGGCCTGCAACGAATGCCGATGCCGTCGCATTTCCGCCCGTGATCTGGATCGTCGGCGCCCGCAACGACGAGTTTGCTGTCGCAAAATTCGAGAGCGGGCCGGCGAGCGTGATTACCCGTCCCGCCGTCAGCGATACGCCGTCGAGCTTGAGTGCGTCATTGGACGAGAGATCAAGATCGGCAAAGCGACCATTGGCGATTGCTGATGGCCGCAACACCAACACGCTGTCCATCGGAGGTGCCGCAAGGGCCTCGCGCAGGAATTCGGAGTAGAAGACATTGTCACGAAACGCATCGAGCGCCTCGGCGGTCAGACCAAAACGCAGCGGATTCAATGCACCGCCTGGCCGGCCGGCCGGACCGTTCTCGGACAACAGAAACTCCGAACGCGCTTTTGCCGACAAGGCGTCCAGCAGTTCCTGCGTGAGGATCATGGTCGGCATCGGGCCGTAGCCGAAATCTTCGAATATCTGACCGATATCGATACCGATCACATTCTGCGGGTTGTTCTCGCAGACTGGCGTGTACAGGCAGGTCGGGTCGAGCCAGACTATTTGCGACAGCAGAACTTCGCCCGGCGTCGGACCGCCGCTACCGGAATTCTCGGCGTGATCGATGATCAAACGTCCACCGAGCGCGCCGGGACCGCCCGGATGCCCCATCAGCGCGCCGGCAATGACGCCGTTGCCCTTGATGGTGATCGAGCCGCCATTACTCACCAGCTGCACCGCGCTGCTCCGGCGAGAGAAGCCGAAACCGCCGCCACGAAGATCGATCCAGCCGCTCGCTCCCGAGACGTCGATCAGCGAACCGACCTCCAACTGCAGGCCCGTGCTTTCCAGGGTAATCGCACCACCAGGCTTGACGTCGCCGATGCGCAGGCGACGTGGATCCAGGTAGATCAGCGGCGCGCCCCGCGCGAGCAACCGAGCGCCTGCGTCAAGCTGCAGCTTGTCGACCGCCGCAATGGAGATGGCGCCCGCCGGCGCGTCGATGGTCCCGCGAATATTCGCGGTCCTGTTGGTCTCCAGGGTGACGCGTCCGCCAAGATCGGCCCGCAATGTCGCGCCGACGCCGATGACGATGTCGGCATCCACAGCCTGCAGACTGATCTCGGACGGCTTGCGCGCGAACCGCTGTTCCGCCTGCAAGACGCGCAATGAACCGACATCGGTGATACGTGCACCCGACGCCACGTTTCTGTAGTCTGCGCCGGACACGTCGAGCGCGACGGGCAGTTGAGCCACCAATGCGCCGTCCGGCACAGTGATGTCTCCGAAAGCGCGGATCTTGACCGACCGGAAACCGCGGTCGGCATAGAGTGAGCTCGACACATGCAGGATCGCCGGATCAACCGGCGTTGCTCCGCCGATCTGAACCGGGGTAATGGAATCGAGCTCGAGGCTGCCGCCCGAACCGGCGGCGAAGGCCCGCAGGTCGAAATTGGCCATCTGGTCGCCGGCGATCGGCGGCAGCACGATCTTGCCGGCATCCCCCGTCTTGAGCTTCGCCTTACCCGCCTGTTCCGTGACCCAGCCACCGCCGGACACATCGAGCGTTGCACCGGGATCGACCTTGATCGTCATCGACGACAGGTTGATTTCGCCACCATTGATTTTCGGCGCCTGCTGCGACGGTCCGCCGATGATCTCGTTCACCCATTGGCCGCTGACATCGATCAGCGCCCTGGAGCCGAAATTCATGGTCCGCAAGCCGGCGCCGCCGGTTCCGAGGGACACTGTGCCGCCAGCGATGCGGATCGTCCCGTCGATATCAAAGGTGGTGCCGCCGATCGACAGCGAGGTATTCGACGTCACCGAAAGTGATGCACCCGGATCGAGCGTCAACACCGTCCCCTCTTCCAGCGTGAAGCTGCTGGTCACGAACAGATCGAGTTTGCCGAGGCCTGAAGCGCTGAGCGTTTTTGCGCTGAGCCAGGTTGTTTTCTCGGGCAGCGGCCAGGTGCCGGGCCGGTAGTAGTCCGCGGTGACCGTCGAATGCGCGTTGAAGTCTGCAGGGAGTAAATGGTCCGCATCTGAAACGATGAGCTCCGATGGCGTCCAGGGCCGGTCGGGATCGCTCCCGGCGCCGATCTTCAACGTTCCGGCTTTGGCCATCTTGCCATTGGAAATCTGCTGCTCACCGGCGATGACACCGCCCCAGTATCCGCCGTCGAGGATCAGCGCCTCGCCGCCATAGACCTGGATCGAGCCGCCGTCTCGGCCTTCGGTATATCCGCGCTCGAACTGTGACTGGCCACGATCGAACACGGAGTTCCAGTTTTCGATAACGCCCCAGCGCTCGTGGTTGCGCGTGAAGCGTCCGGGAAGACCGACATAGACCATGTCATCGGTCGCATCGCCGATATTGTAGATGCGACCGTCGTAACCCAGCAGTTTCGTCGTGGTGTTGATGCCATCGGTGTAGCGGACCGATCCGCCGGAGACGTCGAGCAGCGAGCCGGCGCGCGTGATCACCGAACCGCCGGCCTTCAGGATGATCGCGCCCCCCTTTGTCGATAGCTCGCCCAGATCGGTTTTGCCGACGCCGAGCCATGCGGAGAAATCCGCCAGTGGCGAGCCGACCCATTGTCCGGGTTTTCCGGTGATCCATTCCACACCGGACATCGGCCCGCTGTCGAATGTGCCGCTGACGCGGCGATCGACGATCACCTTGAGACCGCGCAGCCACGAGTCGCGATAAAGCGGAGAGTCACGAAGCTCGTTGATGTAGAGTTCCGCCTGCACGAAGTTGCGCGCCATCGGGACGATGATGTCCTTGATGCCGGCGACGGTCAGATAGGCATCGCTATCGATGTAAATGCGGCTGCCGTCCTTTTCGGACAGTTCACCGGCAACCGGGGTGTCGCTCGGACCCTTGAAAGGTTGATTGACCTCGCCGATCGGAAGCTTCGACGCGACGACGCTGATCGTGCCCGATGGCACCATCACACTGGCAAGACTCTCGATATTGATCAGATTGCCGCGAAGCTGAACATTGCCGGGCCTGTAGCGCGTCGCCAGCACGGCCTGCTCGATCTCGCTGGTATCGGTCAGATCCGGCAGAACGGCCGTGACGCTGTTGGCCCCCAGCGTCACCGTCCCGCTCGACCAGCTTGCCATCTGCGCGAAATCCAGGCCCGAGCTGTAAGCCAACATGCCCTGCCCCCAGGCGCGCAGCCGAATGGAGCCTTCGCGGTTGTCGAGCGCCGATGACGCCGTCAGCACGCCGCCCTGAAACACATTCAGCGACTGCAGCGTGATGTTGCCGTGATCCGCATGGATCGAGCCCGTATTGGTGACCTTGTATCCGACCGCCGCGGCGCGCGCGTTCATTTCCGGAAGGATGCTGTCCCTGACGAAATTCGTGAACCCGCCATAGTTCGTCATGATACCGAGCGCGCCGCCCAGCTCACCATAGTTGAACAGCCGCGATGCCGGCGCCGATACGGCGACGTCGAGACCGCGAACGCCATTCATGTCGTTCGACAACCAAACCTGTTCGCCCGCCGCCAGAATGATCTGACCATCGGTCGCGGCAAGGTGACCGGCATTGACGACCTTCGGTGCGAACAACAACAGCTTGCCGCCGTTCTCGACCTTGATCGTAGCGCCGGCCTCGACACTCACATCGCCGGGAACGTAGCCCGGCGTAAACAACGTGCCTTGATTGCCGCCGGACGCATGTTCACCGAATTGCGGGATGCCATAGTGATTGCTGGCCTGATCGTAGTGATACAGGGGATTGTTGATGCCACGCAGGAACTGTTCGTTCGACAGCGCAAGCGACGATGCGATCAGCGCGCCGGCGTTCACCTGGCTGCCCGCACCGAATACGATGCCATTGCGGTTGATCACATAGACCTGCCCTTCGGCGCTGATCGTGCCGAAGATCCGGCTCGGGGCAGTCGAAGTGTCCATCACCCGATTGAGCGACACCCAGTTCTTCACATCGGCGCCGCCGGCGCGCTGGTCGAAATAGAGGTCGGTCTTCTCGGAGATGTTGAAGCTCTGCCAGGTCAGAATCGACTTCTGCTCGGTCTGGATCACGGTTACCTTGGAACGTCCGGCATCCTCGAATTCCTTCGGCAGCAACGAACCCTGCCACAGCCCCGATCCCGACGCTGCCTGCAGGCCGCCAGGCTGAAGTCCATGCGGGATACCGCTCGCGCGCGCGGCAGCGGCAGCCTGCGCAGCAGCCTGCACGGCCTGCATCGCGCGCATATTGGACATCGTGCGATCGAGCGATTGCTGTGCCTGCCGCGCAGCGCCCGCAACCGCCTGTGAACTGCTTTGTACGGCTGCCGCAGCAAGCGCTGCCGGCGATATGTCCGATGCAGAACCACCCAGCGAACGCGCCTCCACCTGCTGCGCTCCCGCGACCATTGCGGCCACGCTGACAGTCGCGAACAGAAAGCGGCGCGATGCGAATGAGGAGGACAACACAGCAGTTGCACGACGGGTGACGACGTTCGCACGGTTCGACATGGACATTCCATATGCAAGAGCAATATCGGCTTGCGCTTTTCAGGCGCCGGCCAAAGGACATGTCGTCGGCTCTCGCGGTTGTCGCCGCTGCTCACTCCCTGTCCTACATTGAATAGGACTGACAGCGCAGCGCGCAACTGAAATGGAAAATCCGAAAATCTTGCAGACGATCGCAAGGCGCCATCTGCGATGACAATTTCATGACAAAGGACGGCTTCATCGCTCCGATGACACGACGTCAGCTCAGCAGCACGATGCCGCCCGGCAAATGCCTTGCCTTGAGATTGTACAGCGCTTCCATTTGCGTCACGACATCATCGAGACGATCGAGATGGAAACTCGCGATGGCGACGGGACGATGTCCGGCATCGCGATTGAGCAACACGATCTTGCCCGCCCGATAGCGATTGACCTCATCCAGAACGTAACGCAGCTGCTTGTTGCGAAAGACGAGGAACCCGCGCTGCCACGCCGTGACTTCGTCCCGATCGGCAGGCTTGACCGCGTCGAGTTGCGAGCCGCGATAGCTGGCCTCCTGATCGGCGCGCAGCGTCACCGTCCGTCCGCCACAGGTGATGTCGGCCTGTCCATCCAGGCAGGCGACACGCACAGCGCCGTCGTCATTACGCAGATTGAACCGACCGGACACCATGCGCACCAAACCATCGCCTGCACTGACCGTGATCGGACGCGATGCAGCGGCGATGACCGCTTCACCGCCGAGCAGTGAAGCCCGGACATCGTCCGACGATCCCGGTTGCAGCGAAAGGCGGGAACGGGTCGACAGCTGCACGGTCACGTCATGCGCCATCGTGATGGTTCGCGTTTCACCGATGCCCGTGCTGTAGTCCGCAGTCAGATCAATGAACGGTGTCCACAGATCGAATGGGGGACGGATGGCAACGGCGCCAAGGCTCGCCGCCGCGGCCATTCCGCCAACAAGAAACCACCGTCGCGACGCCTTGACCTGGGGTTTCATCGGCGACGCTGGAGCGGCGGCCACGTCCGCAACCGCATCCTTCATCAGCGCCCAGTGCCGTTTCGCTTCGGCAAAGGCATAGGCATGCCGCGGACTCCTGGCGTGCCAGCGACGGAGTTCTGTTGCCTCCTCCGCGGTCAACCGGCCGGACGCCAAGCGCACCACCCACGAACGAGCCTCCCCCTCCGTGCCGGACTCCGCATATTCCTGATGCCCGGTCATGACCAATCGATCCGCCAGCCCTTCACCTTGCTATCCTCTCTTATGACTGTTTCGCGGGGGCCGGACCGAAACGTCTGACGACTTTTCGGCCGAGACGCTGTGCGCAATGCTCCAGCGCATGTCGCAATTCGAGCTGCACCAT
>NZ_JBIISY010000215.1:0-9653 GCF_044340795.1 Tardiphaga sp. | reverse complement strand
AAATCCTCGATGACTTCGGTGCCGATTTCTTCCGCCGCATGGCCTGGAACGAGTCAAGCAAACTCGAACGTGCCGGCTTTCCGTGGCTATCCGCTAACTGCCCGTTTCACTCGACGATGACTTCTCCGCGACTTTCGGTCTCCGCATGCCCGGGGACGAGACAGGCGAACTGGAACTTGCCGGTATTTATGAACTGCCACTGTAGTTCCACAGTGGAATTCGGCTTCATCACCCGGCCGTTGACCTCATGACGCTCCAGATCCGGCGAGATCCGCATCGTCTCCGCATGTCCGAGATTCTCGGTCGTCGTTCCCAGCACGAATTCGTGCTTCACGGCGGTATCGTTGCGGATGGAGAACTTCACGACCTGCCCTCGCTTGAACTTCAGTTGTTCCGGCGTGATCACGAGCTTGCCGCCCTTGTCGGAGTAGACCACCGCGACCGGCGTCGTCGATTTCCACTTCCCCTTCACGGGTTGGCCGGCAGCGTAGTTGTAGTGGGAGTCGACGGCAGGCACGCGCGGCGCGGCAGCGGCGAACGTCGTTCCAGAGATCAGGGCGGCGGCGATAGTAATTCGTAGCAAGACTTCAACTCCTCAGTATTCATCGACCGGGCGACCGCGCGTCATGCGGCCCTCCCCGACCTGTAGTTCAATGCGGGCCGTTCGATGGCCGACCACGAAAAAATCGCAAGCGGCATCACGCAGACGAACGAAAGAAGCGCGAATAGCGGCAGCGAAATGCCGGGCACCAGCGTCAGCAACGCCTGCTGCACGGGCCATCCGTAGATGTAGGTGCCGTACGAAATGTCGTCGCGCTGCGCCCATCGCGTGGCGGCGCCGAAATCCATCGCTCCCGCGACCACGGCGACATGCGCCGTTGCGACGATGCAGGTCACCGGCGACAGCGTCGTTCCTGCAAAGGCGATGGCAGCGATGAAGGAGACCGGCAGCAGCCATGGCGTCACCGGCAGGACATCGCGCCCGCGATGTGCCAAGACGCCGAGCAGGAAGCAAAGCCCGTAGCGGCTCAGGTGGAAAGGCCAGAGCTTGTCGACGGCACCGGCGAGCGCCTGTGATCCCGGCTGCAAGGCGACGATCCCGATCGCAGTTAGTAAGATCGAAATCATCAGGAACGCCACGGACCTGCGCAGGCCCATCGCCTGGGCGATGCCCAGCCCCGCGTAGGCCGCGATCTCGTACTTCAACGTCCAAAGCGGCTCGTTCACTGCTGACGCGTATGGCAGATCGCCGAACAGACCGGGCGGTGCCGGCGCCTGCTGGAAACGCGCCAGCACCGTCAATGGATAGGTCCACGTCTTGATATCGGTGAAATAGCCCGTGATCGCCATGCTCGTCAGCAGCGGTCCCGCGACAAGCGCGAACACCAGACCGTAGGCGAGAAGCCCGGGCACGATGCGCAGCACCCTCGCGAACGCGAACCTCCAAAGATCGGGGTTTCGGTCCAACGATCGCGACAGCAGGAGACCCGACAGTACGAAAAAAACGTTGACCGCATGCTGTCCGAGCGTGAACGGCGTCGACAAGGACAGCGGTTCCGGCGTGCCCGGCCCGAACCTCAGGATGAAAAGATGGGAGACGATGACCGACGCCGCGGCGGCGAGCCGGACGAGATTGAAGGAATTCCGGTCGGACTGCAGCCTTTCGGAGAGAACCGCGCCGAACATCGGATTTCAGAACTCCAGGCCGAAGGGACATTTGGATGCGCCCTCCAAGCGGGGGTATTCGCCGGAGAGCGCCTCCGCCCGGCGCGCAGAAGCACGACGGACACTCCAACCGAAGTCACCACAACGACGGAAGGAATTCAGAAGAAAGCGAGCGCCTCCAGCCGGGCATGGCTGGAGGCGCCTTGGAGGTTCACGAAGCCCTGACGAGGGGCCCAGCGAACATCTCACCCGCGAGGAAGGGAATTCCGGTGCGGATGAGAATTGGAGATCAGAACGAGCGCAGTATCTGGACGGCGCCGTTGTAGAGGTTCTGATCCTGCGTCTGCAGCACGGTGCCAGCCGGCTTGCCGAGCATGCCGCCGGCATTGGTGGTGTAGGTACCGTTCAGATTCTGATCGAGGCGGCTGTAGGTAAACTGCGCCGACAAGGTCAGATTGCGGACCGGCGTCCATGCGGTGCGTGTACCGATCTGCGCAAGTGCAAGATCGAAGTTGCCGGTGCCCGCGAAGACGCCTGCACGCGCCGCTGCAGCCGACGACGAGTTGAAGCCCGGACCGCCCGCGCCGATTCCCTGGAAGGAAGCGAGCATCTGCGCGTTTCCATCACCGTAGGAGATCTGGCTGTAGTTGCCGAACACCGACGTGCGCCAGGCGGGATTCCAGTAGTGCTCATAGTATGCGCTGACCTGCCAGGCTTCGCTCTGGATGATCTGGCCGCCCGGAGCGAATACGCCGTCGAGCACGTAGCCGAAACCGGCGGTGTTGCCGCTGACCTTGTTGTACCGGCCGCCGCCGATCACGTCGGTGGTACCGCCGAAGATGTACTTGGCGGCCCCCTTGCCGTAGGAGGCTTCGAGCTTCAAGCTGTCGCCAGCACCCGTAGGCAGGTTCTTGAACTCGACGGCACCGGTGACGGCGAAGCCGAAGCTGTTGTCCGCGTGACCGGTGTTCTCGGTGCCCGCGTAGAAGCCCGGGGTGATCGTGTGCATCGCAGCGCCGAAGTGAAGCGTGCCCCAGGCTTGGTCGAGGCGAAGGTTGCCGACGACGTCAGGAATCTGATTGCCGCCGTACGAGTTGCCGAGGAAGGTGTTCGAGCTTGAACCGTAGAACGTGCCGGTGAACGTGCTTGCGCCCGGGCCAACGATGAAGGTGCTGGTATTCCAGAGACCGGCGTTGCGATAGGGCGACGCGTTCTCCAGCGAGATCGAAGCTGACACGCCGTTGCCGAACGACGCGGTGTAGGAGATCTGCGGGATACCCGTGGCGTTGAAGGAGCCGGAGTTGAATCCCGAAGAAATGAACGGTCGCGACAGGGTCCACTGCGGATCGAACTGAGAAACGGCCTTACCGAAGGTGAAGCCGGCAAACTGAATGAACGCGTAATCGACTTCGGTGTAGCCACCGGCGATCGATTCACGGTTCTGCAGGAAGTCGAACTGGATGTTGGCATAAGTACGGACGACGCCGTAGTCCGTGGCCGTGCGCGTATCGGTCGTGAGGTTGATGCGCTCGCGGGTGGTGTAGTTGTCCTTGGTCCAGAGGTTGTTGCCGCCGGCACCGCCCTGCCAGAACGGCGTGTCGTAGGTACCGCCGTTGAACGCGGTGTCGAGGCGGATCGCGCCACCGATCTTGATGCAAGTGTCGGTACCCGGGATGTAGTAGAAGCCCGCGCCGTAGAGCGAGCAGACCTTCACGTACTCGACCGCCTTCGCCTTCATCGGCAGATCGGCCGCCTGGGCCACGCTCAGGACAGACAGGCTTGCGGCCGTCCCCAAGATAGTCGTCTTCAAGAAATTCATTTTCATCTCTCCTTGTGCAGCGAGACTTTGCAGGCCGGCCCGCGAACGAGCATTCCTGTTCAATCGATGCGTCCTACTCGAACGAGCGCTCATCACGCTCAGGCACTCCGCGCATTCGATAAGGAGGTGTCCCCCGAAACTCCGCGACGAGATATGAATTCGCGCACACCGCGAGAGCAACATCGTTTTGATAGTTGAGCGGCCTCCGCACTCGCTTTCCCGATCGACGTGACAAAAGACCAGCGCAGAAAAAGCATGAGTTATTCAGTCAATTTGATCAGACACCGATAGGACATGCAGTTCGTCCAACCGATATGTCCGCGCCATCGCTGAACTATTCGCCGGCGGCGACGAGAAGCATTGCGCGTCCCAACCGCCGTCGCATCGTGATCAACCTGTCCGAGAGTTCCTGCAGTGACTGATCTTCCAACTCGCCGCATACGTGCTTTTCGATCGCACTCTTCGCCGATTCGAGATCGCCAAGACGTCGTTTGGCGAGCTCCGTGACGGCGAGCAGAACCAGGCGTTTGTCTTCTGCGGACTGAGAGCGGCGCAAGATCCCCTGCTCCTCGAGGATCTTCGACTGAGCCGATACGAAGGATCCGTCCACGTTCAGCAGCGCGGCGACATCACGGACCGATACGCCTTCTCCTTCGCCGAGCCCGTCGACCGCCATGATCAGAAGCCATTGCGATCCTGTCACGCCAATACGCCGCCCCAGAAGGTCGGCGATGCGATTCACGTAGACGCCGATCGCCGTAAGGTCCCAGACCATGCGCCGACCGATGTCGTCGTCGTTCTGAAGGGCATCCTGCAAGCTTTCCGACGTCCCGTCGAATAGGGGCCTCGTGGTCTTCATGTGTTGTCCGCCTTCCGGAGATGCACGCGGCACGCCGGAATCGCGCGCGTTCCACCGCGGGGGCGGTTATGGCGGGAGATGGACGGTGATATTGAATCGTCGGTCGAGAAGGAAAGACGCGCATGCGCAATGTGCGCCGCAGCTCTGAGAAATGGCATGACAAATACCTGATGAAGTCGATCGGAGACGTCGGTGGCGTCTGACGGAATTCGCTCAGATAAAGGACTTGGGAGGAGGACTATCCGGACCAGCCACGCGGACGACGCGCATGTCTGTCGCAGGAATGATCATCGGTGCCGGCGTTACGGTGTGCAAGATCTTCGCAACGTCGGGTGCGAGCGCGCTGGCACAAGTGGGACAATGATCGCATGCTCCGATCACCAACTTGCTCTTCTCGGTCCCCCCGTCGGATACGGCGACGACGGTCGACTGAGATACCGCTGAAGCGTGTGCACAGTCGGAATGATGGAAGAAACCAGTGAAAAGATACGCGAATGCGACGAACATCAACACGACGCGACGCAAACCATGCGTCGCTCTTATCGGATTCGATCGTGTGATTTCTCCTCGCATGTGCTTCGCATAACAAAACGATCAAGCGAGGCAAAGTACAAATCGAATCTGTCGACGTCGCGCAACCTGCAAATCAACGCGTTCGCATGCCGCTATCACGCGTCGTCTCACCTGAAATCTCGAAGTTTGCACGACATTCGATCGCGGGCGGTATCCACGTCGATCTGTATCGTCGCGTTTGAAACAATATCAGATGATCCGCGTTCCCATGCGTCACATTGTCGAAGGAGGAATTGAATGACGGATTTCGTGATCGCAACGGTCGAGCGTGCCGGCGCGATGGGAATCTTCCTCCTCATGCTGATCGAGAATCTTTTTCCTCCCATCCCGTCCGAATTGGTCATGCCGCTCGCGGGCTTCGTCGCATCGCGTGGAGATCTCGGAATCGTCGCGGTGATCGTCGCGGGCGTAGCTGGATCGGTGCTGGGAACCTTGTTTTGGTACGCGGTCGGCCGCTGGCTGGGTCAGACCCGCCTTAAAGAATTCGCTGCGAGACACGGCAGATGGCTCACTCTCAGTCCTGAAGACGTCGAGCGCGCCAACGTCTGGTTCATCCGTCACGGCGCCGCTGCCTTGATCCTCGGACGCCTTGTGCCGGGCGTGCGGACGCTGATCTCCGTCCCCGCCGGCATCTTCCGCGTGCAGCCGCTCTGGTTTCTGCTGCTCTCCACGATCGGCTCCACGGTCTGGACGGGTGCCCTCGCCTATGCCGGCTTCGTCTTCGGTGCCAACTACGGAAAGGTCTCCGGCATCGTCGAGCCGATCGGCACGGGCATCTTCATCGTCGCGATCGCGATCTATCTGTTCCGCGTCGCCACCTTCAAGGCGCAGACGCGCTGATCGCGCCGCTACCGATGTTGCAGATACACCATGAGGAAATCATACGATTCCATCTTACGCTTCACGATCGCATCGTGCGCCGGCGACGGGATGCGTGACACTCGTCTTCACGCGAGCCATCATCTGCACTCAATCGCCCTTCGCTTGTCGGCCAACCATTCCCCCTGACTTCCTTCATTCGATCCGGCGCCGGACATGGATTCTCCCTTCTGCGAGGCTTGCGATGCTACCATGGAGAAGGAGGGCGTCCGCCCCCTTCGGGTCGGATTCGACGCTCACGTATACCGATGTCCGGGTTGCGGCCTACGCCGCGAGGTAGCTCGCGACACGCGCTTCGCGAGCGACGAGGACCAGTAGCCTCGTCCGGCTCCGGCTGGACGCATCGCGGGCTTCATCTCGCCTTTCTTTCGATGGCTGTGGTGCGCGCAGCCTGAGCCTTGCAGTCCGTGCATTCGAAGCGCTGCACCTCGTAGCCTGTGCGCCACGGATGCGGCCCCGTCCGATAGACGAGCATCTCGCCTCCGCACTTCTTACAGACGTCCTTCATCGCTTGCTCACCGTTCTCCAGCGTACGATCCGGTCTCGCTGCAGAGCGGCCGAACAAGGACGCCCTGCCGATATCGCCGCGGGCACCACCACGGCTCTCAACTCTCGCCCTCCGCCCGCAAGACGTCGGCAAGCCGCGGCCGCTTGCGGCACAAATAGGTCGTGCGGCGCTGATTGTGCCCGATGTTGCGAGCCATGCGTTCGCAGGTGAAGCCGGCGCGGTCGAGCATCAGGCGGATCTCCGCCTCGTCGTACGTCGTCAGACCCAGCTCCTGCCTCAGCTTGCGATAGGGCGAAATGGCGGTCTTCGCGAGGCCGATCACCGCGGCTCCGAAGAACCGCTCCTTTCTTGCGAGGGTCAGGAGCGCGTAGGCGTCGGAGACGGCTCCGCCCTCTCCGGAGACGATGTCGCCCAGCACCAGCTTGCCGTCGTCCTTGAGCAGACGATCGAAGCTTACCAAGGTCTTCCGCATCTCGTCCGCCGCCAAGTATTGGGCGACGGAATGCATGACGACGACGTCGAACGAGCCGTCCGGAAAAAGGCCGAGATCCTCCGGAGCCAGCACCATGATCTTCGGGTGGTTCGGAAACCGACTCTGAAGCTCCTCCCGCACCGAGGGCGCGGCATCGCAGAGGATGAGCTGGGCGGCCTTGTCCATCATCTCATGGACCGCGAAATTCTTGCCGCATCCGAAATCCAGGACGGCGCTGCCCTCGGGCAGGTACGCGGCGATATCGCGGGTGACGAGTTGGTCGTGGACGATCTTGTGCCTTTGGTTCACGTAGATGTGGTGGTCGGTGTTCCAGAAGCCGACCCAATCGAGCTTTTGCAAGCGATGTTCCTTTGAGCGATCGTCACCTCCCGACGTTGCGGCGAGGTCGATCCGGTCCGAATGACGAGACGGAAGCTCTGCCGTCGCCGCTGCGCGCACATGGACGCGCTTGTCGGCGGCTCCCGAGAAGTTCGGGACCGGCAGCCTTCATGAATGGTGGGAACGCTGGGGCATCCGCTCCAGCGGCGCCATCACGCGCGGAGGAAAGGTCTCGGAGGACGCTCGAAGGAAGGCATGGTGCCGCTGGATGCCGCGCTCACGACCGTCATCGCCGTCGAGAACGGCGGCGCCGGCGGAAGAACGGGTGACGATGGGGGCAAATGTGATGCGACATGCGAATGATCGGCAGGATCATGACGATCCGCCTGGCCGGCATCGTGCCGTTCCTCGGTCGCGATCGTCACGACGACCTGTTGATCACCGTCTGGACCAGCGGAGATCGGGGCGTGAGGCTCGCCTTGAACCGCAGTCAGGCCATGGTGCGAGTGGCTTTCACTCCCGATAGGCGGACGCTGCAGACCGACGATCATCGCAAAGATGAGCGCGATGCGGAGCCATATCTGCAGAGTTGGAATTGACATCGAGTGGCGCGGCGCCCCGTTGAACGTCAGTGACAAGTGGAGCAACGGCGCGGCCAAATAGTGGCGCCATGTCTCGCATCTCATCGTTCACCGTCTCGGTACGAGACGACTTTGGCGGCGCGGTCGCCCGACTTCGCCTCTCGGCGACGGCGGTCCGCAAGAATCTGGCGGCGTCGATGGTCGGTCATCTTGCGCCAGGAACGAATCTCCTCTGTCGTCCGCCAGCATCCGACGCACATGTCTTTTCGCCGGTCGAACTTGCAGACATCCACGCACGGGGATTCGATTGCCATCTTCGGAGCCTGTCGTCGTCTACACGCGACCGTCGAGATACGAACGCGCCGCGTCCACGGCGGGACGGCACGCCGGTGCTGCATCGTCGGCGACCTGTTCCGGAGACCTGCGCTTGAGCCAGACATCGATCGCGATGCCGACCGCCCACCGCGGATCGTCCTGGACGCGCCGTACGACGACTGGCAGCGCCGACGTCGTGCACGACTTCACCTGAGATATGATCGCGGCCGGAACACGCGCCTTCGATAGTCGGTCCGATATCTCGGCCTGCAGCGGGTCGACGATGAAAAGTCGCACGATTAGTTCTATGATCGAATCCAGCATTTTCATCAGATATCGGACGCAGATGATGCGATCCGACATCACGTGAACCGCCGATCGCTCACGCCAGAGGGGCCCGGACCATCCTCGACCGCTAGATAGGCGTGAGCACGCGAGGCGTCAAATGACGATCAGATGTCCAGCCCACCGCAGTCGGACGAGACGCGGCGCATTCACTCCGGAAGATCTTTCTTGCGGGAGGCTTTCGCGCCGCGCTTCGGCACCAGCGCGGTCTTCATCGCCTGCTCGATCCACTCCCACGATTTCATGCCGCGGGCGTCGGCCACTTTCTGTGCGGCGTCCAGAACCTCCGGCCGCACGTAGATCAGCGTCGGCACGCGACCGTCTCGTCGCGTGGACGCCTTTCTGCCAGTCTTCGCCGCCTTCGCCATCTTCGACCGATCATCCGTATCGCGACGGATACTAGCGATGCGCGTCACCGGTCAGAATAGGCATTTGCGATAAAGTTGTTGAATAAATTGCCGGATCAAATTAGATATCTGAATTTTATGTTTTTGATTGACATCTCTAGTATTTTCTGATCTAAGAACGCTCGCTTTCGAGCAATCCCCCGATACGCTTTCGCGACCCCTCTGATGCTCCCTCCGGACGATCGAACGCGCATGAAACGCGGTCGATCCGTCGCGTCCCTAGTTCCCGAACCTTGCGAGGACGAATGCAGACGAAGAGTGCCTTGTTCATCGGACACAACACCGAACGCGCCATTCCCGTGAGAAGCTACCTTCACCGCGACTTTCTCATTCAATCGGCTCTCGACGGCGCCGTGCGTCGCATCGAATTCCATCCCAGCCTCCGCATCGACGACACCGTTCAGCGTGTCGATGCCGTGATCGTCGACAGCGACTATGGGCGTCATGCCATCGATCTCGTCGACGACCGGCCGCCGTGCGATCCGACGGCGGAAGGCCTCATGCACCTCGCTTTCGCGGAGGGATGCACGGGCATCATGACCGTCACCTCCGCCGACATCAGGCGCGAGCCGCGCTTCACATCGGCGCGCACCGTCTGGCGTCGCCGCAGCGACATGCTGCACGTCGACGACCGCGAAGCGGTGATCGGTGCGCTCGAAAGCGAGGGGCCGCTGCAGCTCCGCGCCCTGTCCGGCCTCATCCACACGCGCCGCGGGCTCGAGGCCGTCGTCCATACGATGGCCTGCGAAGGGTCCGTGGTGATCGATCTCACCGAGCCGCTCAACGACCGTGCGGTCGTCCGCGTCGGTCCCCGCGCAGTTGGCGGTGCCGTCCTCGCCTACGGCACTTAGCTCTCCGAGCCATCAACAAAGTCCTCCCCGACGGCGCCAG
>NZ_JBIISY010000442.1:0-2598 GCF_044340795.1 Tardiphaga sp. | reverse complement strand
CCGCCGCTCAACCCATCCTACAAGACGCCTCTCTCCCAACTAAGGACGACTTCGATGACCATGGATCGCCGCACGCTTCTGAAACTCTCCGCCATGGGAGCCATCGCAGGCTCGTCGGTGGTGTCCACCGCGCAGGCCCAGACCGCGGCTCCCGCACCGGCCGGCAAGCGCAAGGCACGCTGGGTCTGCCTCGGCACCAAGGGCGGCCCGCGCGTCGGTCTCGGCCGTTCCAATCCTGCCAATGTGCTGATCGTCGATGACGTGCCCTACGTGGTCGATTGCGGTCCCGGCGTCTCCAAGCGCCTCGTCGAGGCCAAGGTCGCGCTGCCGGACGTGCGTTATGTGTTCGTGACGCATCTGCATTCCGACCACGTGCTCGAATATGGCAACATGGTGTATGGCGGCTGGTCGGCCGGTCTCAATCATCCCGTCGAGGCCTTCGCGCCGATCGGCATGGAAGCGCTGACCAAGGCCTATTGGGAAAGCATCAAGTTCGACGTCGATGTGCGCATCGCCGACGAAGGCAAGCCGGACCCGCGCAAGCTGCTGGTCGCCAAGGATATCAAGGACTCGGGTCTGGTCATCGACACCGGCAAGGTGAAGGTCACCGCCTTCAAGACCCCGCATCCGCCGATCACCGAGAACTTCGCCTACAAGTTCGAGACCCCGGATGGCGTGTTCGTCTATGCCTGCGACACCAATTTCAATCCGGCTCTGGCGAAATTCGCCGAAGGCGCCGATGTGCTGATCCACGAGACGATCTATGTGCCCGGCGTCGACAAGATGGTCGCCCGCGTCAAGAACGCCGCGACGCTGAAGGAACACCTGATCGCCTCGCACACCACCACCGAGGATGTCGGCAAGATCGCCAATATGGCCAAGGTCAAGAAGCTGGTGATGACCCATTTCGTGCCGGGTGACGATCCGACCATCACCGACGAGATGTGGGCGGCGGATGCCAAGAAGCACTATAGCGGCCCGATCGTGGTCGCGAAGGACCTGATGGAAATCGAGCTGTAAGCTCGCTGTGCCGTAGGGCGGATGAGCGAAGCGTCATCCGCCGCGGCTTTTCAGCCATGCAATCGGCCGGCGGATGACGCCTTCGGCTAATCCGCCCTACGGGCCGTCCGATCTGCTATAGCTCCCCATCGCCATTGCCGGTGGGGAGAGCATGAACGCCAGACTCGAACGAAAACTGCGTGTCTTCGTCATCATCGCAGCGGCCGGCTGCTTTGCCGGCGCAGTGTTCGCCGCCACCCACGGGCTGCCGCTGGTGCCCGGCGTCGTCACCGGTCTGCTGATCAGCTCCATTCTCGGCGGCTTCGAGATCCTCATTGCCGATGGCCCGGTCCGAGCCTGGCTGAACGATCGGTCCTTCACCGCCAGCCTGCTGATCAAGAGCTCGTTTTATGCAGCGGTCATTCTGACAGTCGAGTGGTTTCCCATCGTCGAGTGGATTCTCGGCCGGCGTCCCATGCTCGGCGTCGATACGTTCTGGTCGTCGCTGCTCTATTCGGTCGTCGTCTCCATCATCGTCAATCTCGCCCTCGCCATCACCAATCTCGTCGGCGGGCGCGCGCTGCTCAATTTCTTCACCGGCCGCTATCACGCGCCGGTCGAGGAGGAGCGTTTCGTGCTGTTCGTCGACATAGCCGGGTCCACCGGTCTCGCCGAACAGTTCGGCAGTCTCGGCATCCATCGTTTTCTCGACCGCACCTTTCGCGTGCTGTCGCTGCCGGTGGTCGATCATCGCGGCGAGGTGCTGGCCTATGTGGGCGACGAGATGATCGTGACCTGGACGAAACAGGAAGGGGCACGGGACGCCCGGCCGCTGCGGTGCTTTATGGCCATGCGCGACGAACTCGCACGCAAGGCCGGGCAGTTCGAGCGCGAATTCGGCGCGGCGCCCCGCATCCGCGGCAGCCTGCATTTCGGCCCGGTGATCATTGGCGAGATCGGGGATGTGAAGCGCGCCATCGTGTTCAACGGCGACGTCATGAACACGACCTCGCGGCTGGAAGCCTTGAGCCGCGACGTCCCCGGCGGCTTCGTCGCATCCCGTGCGGCGATGGAGAAGTTCGCGGCGCCGACGCCGGTTGCGATGCGCGATCTCGGTCGCCTGCCGATCCGCGGCCGCGTCGATGGCATCGACGCGATGGGACTGGTTGAGGCCTCGTAGGATGGGTGGAGTGGAGGCGCGTAAGCGCCGGAGCGATACCCATCACCGCGAGTTCTGGGCGTGATGGGTATCGCTTCGCTCAACCCATCCTACTTCTTCTTCGTCGACTTCTTCTCCGGCGCGTAGAAGGTCGCGTCCACCTCGGCGATGTCATCCTGATCGAGCTTGCGCACTTCGAGAACGGTCCGCGGCGGGTAGGGGCCCTTGCCCCACAGGTCTTCCTGCACCTTGTTGACCAGCGGCCGGTACTTCACCACGTCGGACACGAAGATCGTCAGCCGCACCGCATCCTGCAATGTCGCGCCTTCGGCCTCGGCCACCTGCTTCATGTTGGTGAACATCTGCCGGATGCGCGCCTCGTCGCCCTCGACCAGCTTGTTGGTCGCGGGATCGACGCCGCGCATGCCGCCGACAAAGAT
>NZ_JBIISY010000441.1:0-2600 GCF_044340795.1 Tardiphaga sp. | reverse complement strand
GAGCGCAAGGTCAGTGTCTTGGCGAGATACATCGCCACCTGACGGGGGCGCACCACATTGGCGGTGCGGCGCGAGGACAGCAGGTCCGAGCGGCTGACATTGTACTGCCGCGCCACGACACGCTGGATGTCCTCGATCTTGATGCGCTTCGGCTCCATCGGACGAACCAGATCGCGCACTTCGCGCTCGGCCATTTCCAGCGTCACGGCGGTGGCGTTCAGCTTTGAATGGGCGAGCAGGCGGTTGATCGCGCCTTCCAGGTCGCGGCCGTTATGGGTGATGGTGCGGGCGAGATAATCGAGCACCGGCTCCGGCACGTCGAACGACGCGTGGTGCGCACGGGCCGCGGCAACGCGCGATTTCAGGATGCCGAGACGCAGCTCTTCACCGAGCGTGCCCATTTCCACCACGAGACCGCCGGCCAGGCGCGAGCGCATGCGCTCGTCGAGGCTTTCGAGATCCGACGGCGGACGATCGGCGGCGATGACGACCTGGCGGCCGGCATCGATCAGCGCGTTGAGCGTATGGCAGAATTCGGCCTGGGTGGTCTTGCCCTGCAGGAACTGGAGGTCATCGATGACCAGTACGTCGATGCCGCGCAGCGCTTCCTTGAAGGCCAGCGCCGTCTGCGTCTTCAGCGCGGCGACGAAGCCGTACATGAATTTCTCGGCGGTGAGATACAGCACCTTGCGATCGGGGTTTGAATTGCCGGCCCAGGTCACGGCCTGCAGCAGGTGCGTCTTGCCCAGACCGACGCCGGCATGGATGTAAAGCGGGTTGAACATCACGGCATCGCCCCGGCGGCCTTCGGCAACCTGACGCGCAGCGGCATGCGCGAGGGTGTTGGCGCGGCCGAGCACGAAGCTCGCGAAGGTGAGGCGCGGATCGAGCGGCGAGCCGCCGAGCGCTTCATGGCTCGCCGAAACCGGTGCGGTCGCGGTGCTGCGGATGTCCGCAGCGGGGCGATTGCCGGCGGGCTCAACGCGGCGTGCTTCCACCGGCGCGGCGACTTCCTTGGCAGGAGCGACATTGCGCATGGCCGAACGCACGGTGAGATCGACGCGCGACACCTTTGGCATTTCGGCGCGCCATGCATCGAGCACGCGCTCGGCATAGTGGGCCTGGATCCAGCTCTTCAGAAAGCGGGTCGGCACGGAGAGGTGCACGGACTCGTCCTGCACGGCTTCCAGATCCATGCGGGCGAACCAGCTGGAGAACACATCCTCGCCAACGCTCGACCGCAGACGGCCCTTCACGCGGGTCCAATGATCCTGTTCCATGTTCGACATTGTTCTAGCTTCTCAGTTCAAAATTGGTGGTCGAGCGCAGGCGCCCGTGCGTGATGCGCGCAGCAAAGCGCGCGGTGACCTCTTGCGGCTGCTTTCGGACACGGCTCCGCCGTTCGGCATTTAAGCCGCGGTCGGATTGGCGATGTCGAAAGAAGTGCCGGTTGAGGTCAGCGCGTACTGAACGCTCTGTCAGGGACGCTCGAGGGCGGGCGCGTGGAGATGGAAACAGACGTGTCGGAGCCAAACGCAGATCGCAAAGAAGAAGGCCGTGTGATCATTGATTTGCGCATAAAAGCTCCCCCACTCGCCGCGGTCATTGCGGCAAGGTGTCAGTTTCGAATCTGGTCCAAAGTCAGTGCGCAACGCCCAACGCGGCTAAACGTTCAGGGTTGCATCATCTTTCAGCCCGCTCCTTTTCGCAGGACGATCTCCCGGCCTCGCCAGTGCACGGTCTCTGCTTCGTATTTCTTTTCGGGACGGCCATCATGGCTGTCCGAGAAATTTCGACACAGAACGACCGCTCTCATATCGCTATGAGCCGCAACTCGCTTGAGACTTGGAAAGCATCGCCAAACCTGAAAACCGTCGCTGATCTTCAGGTTCGCCCTCGTTCCGAAATCGCTCTGATCTCAACAACGGTGGGGCGCCGCGAACGATTTAAGAAATACAGCACGCCGGACTTCTCGCAACGGAATCATTTTTTCGCTGCTCTGCGAAAGCTGCACTTGCAGGCGAGGATGGCGCGGCCGATTTTTCAAACATATCGACAAGATTTTGAATCTGCGCGCTGAATCCAATTGTGACGGTGGCGTTGCAATTTCAGTGGGGCGAAAAAAGAAATTCATATTTCATTTACGAAAGCAGCTGCCGCCTTCGCGGATTCAAACTGGTCGCTCTCGCTATGTGGATAAGTGATTATCGCGACGCGATTTTTTCTGTGCGCTGACTCAGGGTAACCTTGCACGCGGAGTCAGCTTGGGCATTGCAACGCGCTTGCATTTTGAGATTCGCGGCGCCGCAGGCGAATTCTGCGCATTCCATCGCAGGCAAGCCATTGCGTTCCCGCTGTGGCGTCATTGCGACATGTCGCGATGCGCGCTGACACGTTGTTCGGCAGGCTTAGGTGTCATCGAAACTGCTGATGTCATTACGTCACATGGTGATCGCTGCGCGAGCCGTTGCCGCTTCTTGCGCGCCATGATCATCGCGCAAACAAAAAGCCCGGCGCGAAGGCCGGGCTTTTCGAAATCATATTCGGCGTGTCGCTTACTGAGCGAGCTTCGCGATCTGGTGCGTCAGGCGCGAGACCTT
>NZ_JBIISY010000439.1:0-2613 GCF_044340795.1 Tardiphaga sp. | reverse complement strand
GATCCCGCTCTTGATGCGCTGATCGAGAAATCGCTCGAAGTAAACGCCGATATCCGCGCTGCAAAGGCCCATGTCGCCGCCGCGCGAGCGCTGGTCACTGTCGCGGAATCCGCACTTTATCCTACCGTTGCCGCAAATGGCACAGCCTGGGCCAGTCAGAGCGATGCCGGGCTCGATGACAAGTGGCAGGCCATGCTGCCATCGCTGTCCGGAAACAGCGGCAGTGGATATCTGGTAGGTCTTGGAGCCACCTGGGAGGCTGACCTGTTCGGTGGAAGTCACGCAGACGCCGAAATGGCGCGCGCGCTTTCCGAAAGTGCCGCACGAACGGCTGATGCCGTCAGGCTCATGGTCGCCGCCGATGTCGTCGAGAATTATCAGCAGTTGCAGGGGCTGAGACGTCGCCTCGCCGTCCTTGATCGCAGCGAGGCGACGGCGGGCCGCCTTGTCGATTATGCAGCCGCCCGACAGCGGACGGGCGCTGCGACAGCGGCCGATGTCACCCGCGCTCGCAATGGCCTTGAGGCGCTGCGCGCCTCCCGCCCGGCTCTCACATCCCTCATCGATGCGCGCCGGCGGCGACTGGCCGTGCTGGCGGGCGACCTGCCCGAACAGGCGCCGGCCATGATCGCCTCCGCCACTTTTGAGACGCCGGGCGCGCCCACGGGGCAGCTACCTTCCGACATTCTTGCTCGCAGGCCTGATGTCGCGGCGCGATCTTGGCTGGTGAACGCGCGCGCGGCGCGCCTCAAGAGCCTGAAGGCCGATCTGCTTCCGCGTTTCGCCATCCATTTCCTTGGGCAGAACGGGCATATCGAACTGGGCGGCCTGCCAGGTTATGGCGGAACCGGAGGTCTGGTCGGCCTTTCCGCATCGATGCCGCTTTTCAATGCCGGAAGGTTGCAGGCCAGAGTGAAGGCGGGCGATGCCGAACTTGAGGCTGCTCTCGCCAATTATGATCAGGCCATGCTGTCGGCGCTCGAGGAAGTTGAATCCGCTTATGGCTTTCGGACGGGGCTGGACGAACGCCTGGCCGGGCTTATCCGTACATCCGACATGGCGCGCCGACGCGCCGACCAACTGGCGATATTGTACGATGCCGGACGCACCCAATTGGGCGATGTGTTGCAGGCCCGACTGGATGCCCTCTCGGACGAGGACAAGATGGAGCAAACCCGCATCGCGCAAGGAACGGCGACCGTTCAGCTCTATCGGGCGTTGGGAGGTGGCTGGTAAAAACTGGACAGCAACGCCAACCGCCGTTTTTTGGGCAGGCCGCACTGTCCATCTGATTGCAGGTGAGGCCTACGCCCCTGTAGGCAATTTCGAAGCCGCCCCGGACCGATTTTGTCTATTTTTCCGATCACGACCCCGGATCATAGATGCGGGGTTAAGATTTAACGGTTAAGCATGCTATTGCGTATGCATGGGAGCCATGAAGGCCTCAGCGAGCCTAGCGAAGTAGGTATACCATGAAGGAATTTCTTGAACGCGCGGCGAATGCCGGCGCCCTGTCGTTCCGTGACTTGCACGTCATTCTGGATGCGCTCCCGATTCCTCTGTCCTGGGCCACCTTACCGCAAGGAGAGATTCAGTTCGTCAACCGGGCTTTTACAAAGACGTTCGGCTACGCCGAAGGGACTTTCACAAACGTCAGTGACTGGATCGATAAGGCCTATCCGCATGAGCATCACCGCCGGGAAACCCGTCGGCTTTGGCACGATCTTTGGCTCGCGCAGTCGGATGGTATTTCGGAAATAGATGTTTGCGAGGTCGAAATTTTATGCGCTGACAACAGGATCAGAACGGCTCAGCATCGCGGAATTCTCCTTCACGAGATGGGCATCGGCATCGCGCTATTCGATGACATTTCGAGCAGACGTGAGGCCGAGAACGCATTACGTCGCATTGCGTTTGAGGACCCGCTAACCGGTCTTGCCAATCGTCGGGTGCTGCAAGATCTATGGGCAGAGCACGCAACACGGGGCGCGATCGCAGACAATATGATGGCTGTACTTGTGATCGATCTGGACGGCTTCAAGGCGATCAATGATCGTTTGGGCCATGATGCAGGCGACGAAATGCTGAGAACTGTGGCTCAGCGGCTCAAGGAATGCGTTCGGGAAGGCGATCTCGTTTGCCGCATAGGAGGCGATGAATTTGCTGTACTGCTACCCGGCCTGCGAAGCCCATGGCCCGTCGAACCAATTTGCCAGCGGATTGACGCGGCCCTGCGCCAGCCGGTCATAATCGATGGAAGCATAGCCGCGGTCGGCGCCAGTGTCGGTGCAAGCCTGTACCCCCAGGACGGCGATGAACTGCAACTTCTGGTGAAGCGCGCTGATGAGGCGCTTTACCGTCGAAAATCGCAGCGCATGGGTGGTTGGGAATGGTTCCAGGCGCCGATTGCGGCCTGAACGATCGCCATCTGATATGAGGCGCCCAACAAACAGGGCTGAGCATTGATCGCTGCTCTCAGAATTACGATTGATATAACCAGTCCCAGAATGCGTCCCTTAGTGTCTGATTCAAAATTATCGTCGCGGATTTCATGATCTTGCGATGCGTCGGGCAAAGAGCTGGATCGATGCGATGAAGAGCCATGCGGCTGCC
>NZ_JBIISY010000214.1:0-9726 GCF_044340795.1 Tardiphaga sp. | reverse complement strand
ATCGCGATCGTTCGGAAGCTGTCGAGGGCTTTGTGCTGGGTCCTTACCGGACGTTTCAGATTGCGATCGCGGATCTGGAGAAGGCTACCGGATACGGGTTCGGTGCATTCAGGAATGCGGATCCGTTGGCACGGAGCAAGGCCGGAGTGGAGGCGGCATCTGCCGACCTGCCGGTGGTGGTGCCGATCGATACCGTGGACGATCTGGTGCTGTGAGGCCGTTGGCCGGGTGCCGGGCGTCGCATCTCATCCGTCCCATAATTTCGTAAGCACAGTGTCATCCATCCACGATTGAACGGGGAGGCCGATATGAATGATACGACAAGCAGTCACGAGGAAAGCAGCTTCGAACTCAATGCCATTCCCGCCGAAGAAGTGGCACAAGAGATCACCCGCGACACCGAGGACGCGCATGTCGATCCTGCGACGCCGCCGGAGCCGGCGCTTGAGGCCTTGGTGACGCGCTGGCGCGTCGCCAAGGCACTGGAACGGCTGCGGGTTCAGGTCAATCAGGCGTTTCCGAACCGCAGCAAGGCGAGCGACGGCACCATCGGCGATATCCGCCACCAGAGCCGCGCATCGGATCATAATCCCTGGATCGTCGACGGCGGCATCGGGGTCGTGACGGCGCTCGACATCACCCATGATCCCGCCCATGGCTGCGATGCCGGCAAGCTCGCCGAGGCTATCCGGAGCTGCCGGGACAGCCGCGTCAAATACATCATCTCCAATCGCAGGATCGCCAGTTCGCAGGCGGTGGGCGCCGCGGCGCCGTGGGCATGGCGAACCTATACGGGATCAAATCCGCACAACCACCACTGCCACATCTCGGTGAAATCCGACAAGGCAGCCTATGACAACGAAGCGGACTGGGATTTCCGCTCGGGCGGGCACGAGGCCGTCGCTGCCGCGGATGGTGAAACGATGCAGGAACAACTGGTCGGGGCAGCCCTCGATGCCCTGCCGGGTATGGCCGACCGTCCGGTCTTCGAGCGCCTGATCGATGCGCAGGATGAAATCGCGCGGCTGCTCTCATCCTATGCGGTGGATGCCCGCCCGATACGGGCCGAGGATGCCCAGGAAGCGGCTCGTCCGAGATTTGAGGATCTCAAAAGCGAATATGAGACGCTTTGGGACAGCTGCGTTATCCGTTCGGAGCGTGCCGCGAGTGTCGCCTGGCATGTTGCAAGGCTGCAGCAAAACAGGGAGCGCTACGAGCAGGTCAGCGCGGCAACCGGCGCACCGTGGGAGTTCATCGGTGCCGTTCATGCGCTCGAGGCGAGCTTCAATTTTCAGGGCCATCTCCACAACGGCGATCCGCTCCGGGCGCGCACTGTCAATGTGCCGGCCAACCGGCCGCTGCGGTGGAATCCGCCCAATGACTGGCTCTCCAGTGCGATCGACGCCATCACTTTCGAAGGTTTCGCCGGCCAGTCAGACTGGAGCATCGCCCGCGTCCTCTATCGTTTCGAGGGCTATAACGGCTTCAGCTACCGCACCAAGGGGATCAATTCGCCCTATCTGTGGAGTTTTTCTACACACTACACCAAGGGAAAATTCGTGCGCGATCACGTCTATGACCCGAATTCCGTCTCAGCTCAATGTGGGGCTGCTGTCATGCTCAAAGCCCTGAATTTTGGAGGGCAGACTTGATTGCGATCTCGGTCAAGGCGACCTCTTCACTTTTCTGGCACCGGCTCAAATATCTGTCTGAGCAGCGACACAAGCATATGCGCTGTGCACGTCAACAGTCGGTTTGCCGACTTCTTCAACAAAGTCGGTGCCAAACGGACATCAGTCTTTGCGTTGAATTGAGGTGGTGCGGCTTAATCTTGAGAATGGCTGCTTTGCCGCGATCGACCTGCGAATATGGCGGTGGCGATTTATTTTATTGGTGTCCTGCTCACGATCGCGTTCGCGATCTGGCGAACGGGCGGACTATGGATGGGCGGGCGCGATCCCAACCACACGACACCCGTGCTCTATCTGCCGGGCGTGGCAGGACCTTTCGTGGCGGCGACCGTAGGCGGAACGCTTGGCTTCGAGGATATCGGCACGTTCTTCTTTGGCATGGGCTTCTTCGCATGGCTGGCTATTGAATCCGTGTTGATGCACCGGCTTCTCACGGCTCCAACCCTAGCAACCGCGCTGCGCCCGACGCTTGGCATTCAGCTCGCGCCCCCGGTGGTGGGGGCGGTCTGCCGCACGCGGAAGTAGGAGCTATCATAAGGTGGTGACGCGCATTCGTCCCGAATTGGGCTTTACGATCGTCATGCCCGCTCAAGCCGCATCTCGAGTAAGCACAGAATGTGCGTCTCGCGCTGTCTCCGGACACGCTCGGCAATCTCAGCCACATCCGGCACAGGCACAATCGGCGGCGACCGCAGCAAGACTGCGGCGGGAACGGTAACGGGCGTTACCGGCTTCCGTGTAAACCTATTTTCCAGCGTGTTAAGCGCAACCGCGTAATAGTCGCTGGCACGCTCAATTTCATGCTCAAGATAAGAAGCATACGACATCGGATTGTCAGCCTCCTTCAAAGACGGGCGCTAACAATATCACAACTCGCGCGAAACGTGTGGCTCAGCTGCATTCCGAGGTCTGGGCACGTGCGGCTTGGGACCGCACCGGCTCTACTCGCTGCGCTTGCCGATGCCGCTGTGCCGGACGCGGTTTCGGCCCATGTGGGTAACGAGAATGCTGGCGCTGCTCTTCCTCTTTACGCGCGTGTCCTTGCGCGTCAGGCTGAGGCGGTCCGCTTCTTGCGCGCATTCGTTAGAGAGCGGGCCGTCGCCGAAGAGTGCGGGAACCTGCAACCGAAGCTGCATACTTCAGGATAATCCGCTCAGCGTGCCGAATATGTTCGTTGGTCCGGCGGCCAATCCCAATCCGTTTCCCCAGGGGTGTTACGTCAAATATGCCAGCGTGCTGGATCTGGTGGTCAGAATACGCGGTATGCTCTGAGACCTCTGGAAATGTTGTTCTGTCGCCAACCCGCGGCCACGACCGTTTCTGCAAAAGCGCCTTTGGCTTCCACGCCAATCCCTGTGGCTCAAAAGGTACAGCCTCCCAAAACCCGCCTTCGGGTTGCTTGCAACGCTTAACAACCAAAGGTAGCGTGTATTAGCTTTGCTCGTTGCGTAAGCTTCGCGGGGATGACTATGGGGCGATCGAGGATTGCGGTTGCAGTCACGACGATGGCGTTTGCGGGGGCGCTTGGTGGTTGCGGTGCGCTCGTACCCGAATTCGGCGAAGCCTTCGATACGGCGGTCCCAGACGCCCTAATCGACGCGATCGTCAGCCATGTTCACTGCGAGGTGAAAAGCCAGGTTGAATTCTTCATTCTTGATGACATCAGCCTCGCCAAGGGCGTTGGCGTACCGGGCGGCCCAGCGCCGAGGCGGCACCTACAATGGCTGGACGATTGGGGAGCTCAGCTCTCCCTTACCCTCACGGTGGAAGAAAAGTCCACGCTCAGTCCCGGCGTCATGCTCAACCGAGTTTTGCCGAACGCCGTGACGGCGGTCCCAGGCGGCAATATCACGACGCCTCAGTCCGAGAGTCTTGCTCTGGGGGCGAGCATCTCTGCCGGTGCAACGCGGAAGGCTGTTGTCGCCTGGTTCATGGATTTCCGCGAATTCACCAAAGAGTATCCCGACAGGCCTTCAACACAGGCGAAACTTGCCGCAAAGCGTATCAGTCCGCCAGCGAAGCCCGTCACCGACCTTATGAAGAAGCTGACGCCTGAACTTACGGCAGCCAAGCTAACCTACGAACGATTGGAGAAAGAAGCTATCGCTGCCGGAAGCAATTCTTACGCATCGATTTGCAACCGCCCCGGTGGCATCCTGATCGAGGGTGATCTAAAATTCCGCGAATGGCTTTACATGACGCTGCGCCCGACATTCGTAGAGGGCGGCGTGGCGGGTGACTTCGCCAAGGCGCTCCAGAATGAGATCAAGGTCGCCAAGAAAGACGTGCTTCAGAACCAGATCACCTTTGCCGTCCAGTATGGCGGCAACGCTACGCCGTCATGGAAGCTGGTGCGCGTGTCTGCCAATCCGAGCGGCCCGTTTCTCAACGCGCAACGCACACGCACGCAGGATCTGGTCGTCACCCTCGGTCCCGCGCCGAACGATGCCGCCGCCGCCGCCCAGCAGAAACAACAAAATCAGGATCTTGCCGCTGCTATTGGCATCGCTGTCGCGAACGCAATCAACAGCCGCGCGCCGTGAGCGCGCTCAATCTTGAGAGGAGGTATCGATGGTAAAGAAAGAGATTCCGCCGCGTCACCGGGGCATACCGCGCACGCTCAAGACCGCGCTTGATCTGGGTTACAAAAAGCGCCGTATCAAATTCGCAGACGTGGAGAAAAACTTCATCCAGTTCGCCGAACATGGTGCGCGCGCTGGCTCAATCTGCGGAGCCGCGCCTTCACCACGGCCGGGCCATATTGCGGTCTGCTATAAGGATCCATCTGGCATCTGCACCTGGGTTGATGTCCCAAAGTTTGCGCCTACCGGACACTAACGACGGCGGCTTGCTTATCTCGATTAAGTAGGAAGGAGGTCTACGAGTGCTCGGTGAAGGCGCCTAGGGCAGAGCTGCTTCCAAATAGCGCGGCTGTCTTGTCACCGCATTCGCTTGGCTGAACGGCCCGTGCGTTCGGGCCTGCCGCAGGCAATCATCCCGATCCGCTACTGGCGGTGTCGGACCATTGCCAATTGAAAGCAACACTTCGGATCTGATCCGATCAATCTGCCAAATGTGCAGACGGTGACGTGGATTCGAGGAAGGCGATATGGACAGTTTCGTGATTTACCTACTCGATTCAAGGTCGGACACATTTACGAACCTGCGTGTGATGCCGACAACAGAGCAGGGCGCGAGAGGCACCGCTGCTGGATCGGATGAAGTCGTTTTCAAGAATGGTTTGCCGTGGAGATACTTGGACAATCACGGGGCGTCTTACGCGATCAGCGAGGAGTAGGCGTTAAATAGTCGCGCTGGTGGTCGTGTCCGGGGATCTTTGTCGCACTGTATTCGAACAGGCGGAGAATGGAAATGATTTGGCGCGTGGTATTGTTCGGGGGAGCTTTTGTAGCCTCCGTTATGTCAGTGCAGACTTATGCTGCTGATGCCAATGTTCCCCTACTTGAGGCAGATGATCTGCGAGCAGCGCCAACGACCGGCCTCCAGGGGGTGAACGGCGGTGCTACCGGAGCTATTCATTATCCCGATGAGATCTTGGCCTACCCGATCGCCGAAACGCCCGAGAACAAATCCCTGCTGCAGGCCTGGAAGGCTTCGCATCGGTTTTTCGTCATTCCGTTTGAGCTGTCGATCGCTCCCGGTCCAAGTCAGACACCTGTCCGGGTTGATATCTCCATGGCATTCGCGGGCCTTGGCGCCATGGACAAGCAGCCTCTTGTGATCGATGTGTTCCCCGAGACCGGCTTTACGCCCGGACCGGTCGCTGCAACCGGTGAAGCCAGGATTGGAGGGGACCTCAAATTCCAGTCGCCGTTGGCGACCGCATCGACCGGAGCCAATGCTTCGGTAACCTTCAAATATGCGCCTTCGTTTCCGACGGTCATTGCAGGCTTTGGATCGGGCAGCGCCTTCTGGCAATTTATGAAGTCGCAGGAGCGACAACCCGTGGGTGGTATGCCGCTCAAGCTCATCGTCGCATGTCCCATCCCGGTTGGAAAGAGCCTCGTTCTCACAACGGACGTGCGTGTCGCTTACGAAGGCGAATGGTGGAAGAAGGGACTGTCGGTGGCAAGCTTCCGCACGAAGGTCGCGTTCCCGCCCGAACAGGAAGCGCCCAAATGAGGCGTTGGACAGGAGCTCTAGCGCTCCTCACTTTTCTGGCAGGAGATGTGGCCATCGGCGTCGCAGCACGAGCAGATGCCGCGCTCTCCACTGAAGCGATCGGCCGTCTTGGCGACGAGCCGGATCATACATTCGTGGTGGTCATGGGAGTAAGGCCCGGCCAGGACCGTGCGGCCATTCGAGCCCTGAACATCAAATCGTCGCAAACGTTTCCGGAATTCGGAATCGTTTTTGTTAAGGCGACCGGGGATCAGGTACTAAACTGGCCTTCGCACAAGGGGGTCGAATTCGTCGATGTGCTGGATGACCGTGAGGCCAGCGTCGTCTATTTTCTGCTCGCCCAGCTCCATCGCTTGCTCTTTTTCGACAATCTTGGCGTCTACCGCCCTGCCGTCGTCAATCTCAGTATCGGCCCACCACGGCGGCTCATCGGCAAGGACGCCAGCGGCGAGAGGGCGGTCCGAAAGGTCATAGACCGAGTGGTGCATGAGCGCGGCATCCCGGTTGTCATATCGGTCGGCAACGATGGACCTCAACCGGGGCTGGTCAACGGCTGGATCACGCCGGGAGTGATTGCCGCGACGGCGACGAATGCCGCAGGAACGGAGCTTTGGAATCAGGCGTCGCGCTTCAAAGCGCCGATGCCGCGGGACATCACGATGTTCGGAGCGCATGGTATCGATTCCATCGGCCCTAGGGCGGGGTGCCGCCTGAAATCGAAGGAGGAACAGGAGCACGAGGAGAAGGGGGGGCTGGCCGGCTTCGTTGGCCAGGAAAACCAAGCTTGCTACGAACTACGAAGCGGCACCAGTTTTTCGGCCGGCCGCGTGAGCCAGTTTCCATGCCTGATTCATCAGGCGCTTGGCATCGTGAATCTGAAATTGTCATCGCTCACGGCGGTCGATACCGAGTTAAGCGTCCCCCCATATATTCGCGCTTATATCGACAATACGTTTGACCGGGAACATGCCGCTTTCAGAAACCGGCTCGTCGATGCTCAACAGCATTTCGGCCCGTTGCAGCTCAAGATTTCTGCAAGCGAGCGAAAGGATGCGTGGGAAATGCTTGTCCTTTCTGCATCAAATGTCTCCGTTCGGTATACACCGCAGAACCTTCGCGCCTTCTTATCTCGGGCGGCGAAGCCCATGGCTGGGCTTGCACGCGAGGAAATTGGAAATGGATTTCTTTCTTACACAAATATCAAGGATATGCTCACCGAACTTCGCTACGCCGATCTGGTCGATGTCCTGAGTGAAGGCGATCCTCAACACACCAAATGGGTCGAACGGGTTAGGCAATCCCATAATCCGCTGGTCTTCAGTGAAGAGCAGATCGCTGGCATGGATGGCTATTGCCGAAACAACGATCTGATCTTGGGGCTTCCCTTGTTCGAGCAGCCGGCAGGTTCGCGGCTCGCCAATGAAGCGCAATCAAAGGCTGGAGCAGCTATCCCGCCTGTCGCGGAACGGATGGATGGCGCGGAGTGACGACGATGAGTGGCGACATGGGCGAATATCTCATCCCAGCGCAGCCCGTGCCATTCCGGTATCCGCTGCGCCACTTCGCGGATCGCCTGAAATCCGGCGGTGCCATCAAGGTCGTTGCTATCGGGTCTTCCACAACGGCCGGGAAGGGGGCTGTGGTTCCTTATCCTCATCGGTTGGAGAGCGCAACTGCGCGCCAGCTATTCGGGGCGCTGTATCGATGTCCTGAACCGCGGCAAGGGCGGCGAGGAAGCTCCGGTCGAGGTCCTGCGTTTTGAGCGCGATGTCATTGCCGAAAACCCATGCCTTGTGATCTGGCAGATTGGGACCATTGCAGCGTGGCGTGGTCAGGATATCGAGGAAGTCGTGGGCGCGTTACGTGACGGGTTGCGCATGCTCAAGCCCATCCCGGTCGATGTCATCCTCATGTATCCACAATATGTCCCTGCAGTTCTCACACAGGGAAAGCGGCCCCTCGCGGAGTTGATGGTACGGCGCGTTCACGAAGTGGCCGACGAGGCGGAGTTCGCCGTGAATGTTTTCCAGCGCTTCGAATTGATGCGCCAATGGCACGAAATCGAACAGATCTCGTTCGACACGCTTGTCGATCCCGACGATGTGGACCGGCTCCGCCAAAGCGACGCAAGTGTGCGCCGCATGGCGGCGGCGCTCCACGATCTCATCGTGGCCTGTCAGCAGAAAACGCAGGAATAAAGCCATCGTACGAGATAATCCGACGGGTCATAGTTTCGTGATATTGGGAGCCATAATCTCTGAAGAGTTGAACTCTATTTGGCCGGATCGCACACTCGTTTCGTCTCTCAACCGAACCTCTGAAACGAAGCAAGCGTGCCAAAGTGGCTGCGCCTAGATTCGGCACCACTTATCATAGTCTCGCTCGTTCGCTGTGGCGGCGATGCGCGAAGCCGTCTTCAGCCACCCGGCATGCCGCGCCTCCAGATCGACCTTGATCTTGCTACTGGCGCCGTGCGTTGCCGCATGGATTGAAGCGAGATCGGAGCCCATTGCCTTCAATAACTCGCGCTTGATTTCATCGCCCGTACGTTTGCCGAGGTTTATCTTTCGAGTATCGGCAGCAAGGCGGCGCAAAATGAAATTGTCTTCGATGCGAAGATGGGGATCCGGCGATCGGTACAAGCCCGTTGCCAGATAGAGAAAGGCGTGCGCGCCGGGTTTCCGCCGATGGGCCCAGTGCCACGCGGAAGGCACAAGCGCTTTAGCTTCCCGAACGACCCGTCCGCTCCGCCATTCGGCAACGCCCACGAAGCGCGGGCGTCCCAAGCTCCCACCTCCGGCAACGCGGCGGAAGAAGCCGGTATGGCCTGCTCCTGGCGGAAAGCTCGACATGAGCCTGTGTCTGACGAGCGGCGGTGGATCTACAGCTTCAAGATCGTCAATCTCGTCCCAAAAATCCCTCCGGCACTGATCCGAACACCCGACGTAGGAGCGTATCCATATTTCGTCATCATCAAGGAGCGCCGGACCTGGTTCGGAGATCCCCTCGCGATAACCATCCAGAATCGCCTCGGCAATCTCGCTGGCATCCAGTTTCATTTTCGGTGCCAGTTGGACGCTCGTCGCCAACCGAACGAGATCGAATGCATACGGCATGACGGCTGCTTCGTCGAAATCATTAACGCCCCACACCCACCGGCCATCAGCATCGCGCCATGTACCGAAATTTTCAAGATGAATGTCGCCAACGCACAGCGTCCGTGGAGCGCTCTTCAGTTGCGGGCATAGCGTTTCGATCCTCCGCGCCCAGCGATAATACGTTGCCCTCAGGAATATGAAGGGGCTTCTTTGCATCCGCTCGTGCTTGTAGGCAAGGTCATCGTCGATGACGATGCAACGCCGGCGTAGCCAGCTCTCATAAGCCCTCGTGTCTTCGACAATGGACATAGTGCAGCTTCCTCAATCCTGATTGCCTTGGCGCGCAGTGACACAAGGCAGCGCCCGGATGTCGGACGCTTTGTCATCCCGCCGATTGTGTCCGATCGCGCATGCCTGATGGCGCGCAAATTTCCCCTCGCCTTGGTGATTGTTGTACCCTGACGCGCCGTCGCGCGCGGGCACCTCTCTATGCGTAAAGAGCAAATGCCAATGATGGACATTCTCTACCGTTCGAACGGCGGTCCTGATGCGGCGCGTTGTCGAGAGCCCCTTCGACCAACTGTTATTTCAATTGTGAGCCGGCTGAACTTTGATACCTGGATCGATCCTACACCTCATGCTTCTTTAATTGAATATATCTCATGCACAATCAAGCGGGGTGGAGCGGATAACCGCACGGGGCAATATGCGTGCAAAGAGTACGTCAGAGGATTCATTTCCCGCGCTTGCCGTGGAGGGCACCCATGTCGTCCTTCTTGGCTGGGACTATCCGG
>NZ_JBIISY010000438.1:0-2619 GCF_044340795.1 Tardiphaga sp. | reverse complement strand
GAAATGGCTTTCGTCGAGCTTGTGATGGAGATGGCCGAGATGGCCGATGCACAGGCCGGCGACCTCGAAGATGAAGATCGAATTGCCGTCCTTCATCATCTCGCCACCGGAGTCGTCGCCGACATAACGGCGGATGTCGGTGGTGACGTTGCGGATCAGCACGTCGCCGACACGCTCGTGGATCTGCGCCGGCTGACCTTTCTCGCCCCAGCCATGCAGCACGGTCTTGATGCGCGGGTCGGGATTGAGCGTGTAATGCGTCGAGTGTGCCCGGTTCATGGTGACGACGTCCGGGATGCGATCGAGCTTGTAGACGCCGTTGTAATCGGTGGCGATGGTCACGCCGCCGGGCGTGTCGATGTAATAGGTGGAGTGCCCGGCATAGGTGATCGCAACTTCGTCCGGCTTCGTCGCCGTGCGGCGCAGGCTGACCGGGATGGCGCGGGGCGGACGTTCCGCCATCGCGAGGCATTCGCTGCCACGCGGGGCATTCTGCGCAAGCGCCGGTGTGATGAGCCACCCGATTGCGGCGAGGACGACAGGCAAGAGTCGCAGCATGATCCGGCAGTCTCCGAATGCACCTCGCGAGAGTGTATCGCCAAATGAAGGGGCTGCAATGCCGCTTGTGCGGGCGATCCGTGACCAATTGCCCAAGATGGAAGCGGCGCCTTCGCATGGGAATGCGAGAATGGCTGTCATGCCACCCGGATAGGTCCGTTGATGACGGCCGAGCGGTCGGATAGTCCTTGCAAACCCTATCTGCGAGCAATTGACATTGTCGTCCGATCCGACACCGCCCTGGGAATTCGTCAGCCGCGACAGTGGCCGTGTGGCCTCGTCTGGACGTTGGGTATTCGAGACGGCGCTGGCGCTGCTGACCAAGCCGCTCGATGTGGCGATCGGCGATACGCTGCAGGCGATCGGGAGCAGTGTGGGCGCGGACCGCGCCTGGATGTTCGAATACGACGCCGATCACCTGCGCTTTCGCAACACCCATGAATGGAGCCGCGGCAGCGCCAGATCATTCGTGCAGGATCTTCAGAACGTGCCCGTCACCATGATCGGCTGGCTGCATCAGCATCTGGTCGCAGGGCAGGCGGTGATGATCAACGTGATCGATGCGCTGCCGCGCAGCGCCGGCCCGCTGCGCGCCGAGTTTCTCCGCCAGGGCAACAAGAGTGTGCTGAGCGTGCCGATGTTTCATGGCGGCCGGCTGGTAGCCTGTTTCGGCTTCGATGCGGTCGAGGCGTCACGGCGGTGGTCCGACGAGATCGCCGATCTGTTCTGTTGCGCCGATCTCATGGCCGCCGCGTGCTACGGTCGGCCGCAATCTGAAGCCGTTGGCGCGGCGTCGGCCCCGGACGCGATGATCTATCTTCGCCGCGGCAACGGCGTGCGCGGCACGCCGCTCGGCGAGATCGTCGGGCTGCGGTCGTCCAAGGACTATACCGAAGTGTGGCTTGTCGATGGGAGCATGGCGCTCGACCTGCGCACGCTGACCCAGTGGCTCGGCCTGCTGCCGGCGGGCGGGTTCGTGCGCGTTCATCGCACGGCGGTCGTCAATCATCAGTTCGTTCGCGATGTCGAGCGTCGCGAGAGCGGTGCGTGGCAATTGCGTGTCCACGACTACAAGGATTGCTGGCCGGTCTCGCGTGCTGGCCGCAGCGAATTGCGGTCGCGGCTCGGCATCTGAAATGCGGTCGCAACCAGTCCGCTGCTGCTGCGGTCGCTGGTTAAAAAATCATTACGATCATTCGCCGCACACCGATTTTCCGCGCGATGTGTGGTTGCGCTCCAACAGCGGCAAAACGCGCAGGACATTCGTCGAACCTACGCGTCGTTTCGTCGATCCATCATTGCGAACAGCCGCACGATCGCGTGCCTGTTGGAACCGGATGCGCATCGATGCGTGGACCAGGGCCGGGGATGAAGGCTGACGAATCATTTGCGATGGACGATGCGGTCGCGCGCATCGCGGCGATGACGGGCAGGCAGGCGCGGCCCGCGTCGATGCCGCGCGCGCGACGGGCGTCTGATTTTCTGTCATCCACCGCAGTGACCTTGTCGCTGCTGGCGCTGGTCGTGGTGATGGCGTCATCGCGGGATGTTCTGGCGGAGAGTTCGGGCATCGGTGGCGATGGCGGTGCGCACGGGCATAGTCCGCCGACATCGGGCGGCAACGGCGGCACGATCGATCCGGACAATGCCGGTGGCGGTGGCGGTGGTGGCGGCGCCAATCGCACCAGCGCTTATATCGGCGATGGCGGGCACGGCGGCAGCGGCAAGAACGGCAAGGGCGGTGGCCGTGGCGGCAGGGGCGGGGCGCCGGGCCTGCAGGGCGCGTCACTGCCCGGTGGCACGATCACCGGGGGTAGCGGCGCCGATGGCGACGGCGGCGGCAAAGGCGCTGACGGCGGCTCGGCCTTCAGCAGCGGCATCGGCCATGACAGCGGCAGCGGTGGCGGCGGTGGCGGCGGCGGAACGGGCGCAAGGTTTTCAGGGGCAGTCGTGCCGGCCGGGCAGAACATTACGGGTGGCCGCGGCGGGGCCGGCGGCAATGCCGGCGCCGCGGGCGACGGCAACTCGTCTTACAATGTCGTCTATATCGCCGAAGGCCAT
>NZ_JBIISY010000020.1:0-44828 GCF_044340795.1 Tardiphaga sp. | reverse complement strand
ACGGGCATCGAGCAGGCCCAGCTGGCCCGCACCGCGCCGGGCCCGGTTGGTGCGCCAGCCCCGGCCGTCGGCCAGCCCGCTCAGCCGGACACCCGTCTCGCTGACCTGACCGCCCGCCTGCGTGCCGACAACCAGCGCATCGCCGCAGCGGCCGCCGCCAAGGCCGGCGCCCCGGTTCCGGCCGCCGCGCCGGCACCCCGTGCCCCGTCCAGCAATCACGAGCGTGCCGCGCTCGCCGCCATCGCTGCCGCCGTTGCGCCGGAAGCCGCTCCGGCTGCCCCGCAGCAGTATGGCGACGTGACCGTGCGCCCGATCGCGCAGAAGCCGTCGCTGTTCCCGGAAGCTCCGCGTCAGGAAGCCCCGATGGAAGCGCCGATCCCGGAGCAGTTCATCCCGCCGTCGGCTGAACGCGCTCCGGTTCGCGCCCCGCGTATGCCGAAGTTCGAGGAACTGCCGATGCCGGCCCAGGCCGAGATCCGTCAGGCACGCGGCGACGCGGATGAGGAACCGCAGAAGCAGCGCCTGTCGCTGCTGCAGCGCCTCGCCAATGTCGGCCTCGGTCGCCGCGACGAGGAATCGGAAGCCCCGGTGTCCGGCCGTCCACAGGCTCCTGCCATGGCGCCGATGCCGCCGCTGCCGGAGCGCAAGCCGCAGCGCTCGGTTGCCCAGCAGATGGCCAATGAACCGCCGGTGTCTGAATATGCCCGCCGTCCGGCTCCGCAGGGTCTCGACCTGCATGGCCGTCCGGCACCTGTGGCCCCCGCACCACAGGGCGATGATCATCTCGATATCCCGGCTTTCCTGCGCCGCCAGTCGAACTGATCGACTGTAACAATCGACATGAAGATGAAGCCCCGGTCATGCGACCGGGGCTTTTTCGTGAGCGTGCCGAAAATGTCGTCACGATTATTTAATATATTGATTCTACTTAGGTAATTCTTTCGCGCGACGTTGGTCGCGCGTTTGGCTTGTGCGGAAATCGCCAGAAACCTTGGTTAACAACCGGCCGGAATGCGGCAGAGGTTGGGTAACAATCGGTTAGAAAGCGTGAGTTGGCGCACTTTGTGGCAAGGGTTAATGTAACTGCGACTCGGGGGCTCAGAAGGCCGCAAGGTTCGACTTTAAAAAGGTTGGCTTTGCTTAGGTTCAACTGAGTGAGTCCCTCTCATGACGAGAGGTCTACTTGGGTGGGTAACATATGACTTTCAGCCGACAGACAACGCTTGGAGCGCAAGCCACCGTGACTGGTGTCGGCGTCCACTCCGGAAAACCTGTCAGCCTGACCCTTGGACCAGCCCCCGTCGATGCCGGTTATATCTTCGTCCGCACCGGGCTTGAAGGTCCGGACCGCGAAGTTCAGGCCACCGCCAAGTCCGTTATCGCCACCGAATTTGCCACCGTGCTCGGCGATCGTGAAGGCCCCATCGTTTCCACCGCCGAACACGTCCTCGCAGCCCTTCGCGGCATGGGTATCGACAATGCCACCATCGAGGTCGACGGTCCGGAAGTGCCGATCATGGATGGCTCGGCCGCCGCATTCGTCGCCGCCATCGATCAGGCCGGCGTGGTGGAGCAGGGCGCCCGCCGCCGCTTCATCCAGGTGCTAAAACCGGTGCAGGTCGCCATCGGCGACAGCTTCGGTGAATTCCGCCCCCACGCTGCCGGTTTCCGCGCCGAGATCGAAATCAACTTCAAGAATCCCGCCATCGGCCGTCAGAGCTATGTGCTCGACCTCAATCCCGAATCCTTCCGCCGTGACGTTGCCCGCGCCCGTACGTTCGGCTGCATGAACGACGTGGCCCGCCTCTGGAGCGCAGGTTATGCGCTCGGCGCCTCCTTCGAAAACTCCGTCGTGTTCGACGAGACCAAGCTCCTCAACACCGAGGGCCTCCGCTACGCCGACGAATGCGCCCGCCACAAGGTGCTGGACGCTGTCGGCGATCTCGCGCTGGCCGGCCTGCCGATCCTTGGCGCCTATCGCTCCGTGCGCGGCGGCCACAAGCTCAACAATGAAGTCCTCAAGGCGCTGATGGCCGATCGTTCGGCCTGGAAGATCGTCGAAGCCGACGCCGTTTCTGTCCAGGCTCCGGCCCGCCGCGGCCGTGCGACCGCCGATGTCACGTCGGGCGTGCTGGGCGGCCTGAGCCCGGCTTTCGGACCGGACGTGTCTTGATCCCGGGACACCGTTTTGGATGCGTTCCAGCGTCCGTCACCGCCAGTAACCATAACCACCTGTCTCCACACCTCTTTCGCCACAATCCCGGCGAAATGCCTGCGTATCCGGTTGGTTAACGGACTGCCTTCGGATAAACAGGCACGCGGTCGGGGACATGACCACGGGCTTGTTTTGGCTGGTTCGTATCGGGGCGCGGTTGGCGCGCAGAGCACCGCATTCAGGGCACCGTGAGGCGCCCGCACACAGACGTCAGGCAAGAATAGATGTCGGCACAGCGTTTCGCGCTTTCCTTTCGTGATGAACTCAACCGCCTCAAGCGTCCGCTGCGGCTTGCTGCCGGCCTGATCGTGCTGGCCATGCCGCTGGCCGGCTGCGGCACGGGTGCGCTGTGGGACAAGTTCTCCAAAAAGGACGACCAGTTCGTCGATGAGCCCGCCGACAAGCTCTACAATGAGGGCCTGTACCTCATGAACCAGAGCAAGGATCCCAAGGCGGCGGCGAAGAAGTTCGAGGAAGTCGATCGCCAGCATCCGTATTCGGAGTGGGCGCGCAAGTCGCTGCTGATGTCCGCTTACGCGGCCTATCAGACCGGCGACTACGACACCTGCATCGGCTCTGCGACGCGCTATGTCACGCTGCATCCGGGCAGCCAGGACGCGGCCTATGCGCAGTATCTGATCGCCGCCTCGCATTACGACCAGATTCCGGACATCTCGCGCGATCAGGGCCGCACCGAAAAGGCCATGGCTGCGCTCGAGGAAGTCATCCGCAAGTATCCGACCTCCGAATACGCCACGTCTGCGAAGCAGAAGCTGGAAGGCGCCAAGGACCAGCTGGCCGGCAAGGAAATGGATATCGGCCGCTATTACATGAAGAAGCGCGACTACACCGCCGCCATCAACCGCTTCAAGACCGTGGTGACGCAGTACCAGACCACCCGCCATGTTGAAGAAGCGCTGATGCGCCTGACCGAGGCCTATATGACCGTCGGTGTGGTGGGCGAGGCGCAGACCGCCGCCGCCGTGCTTGGCCACAATTTTCCTGACAGCCGCTGGTACAAAGACGCCTACAATATTGTAAAGTCGGGCGGTCTCGAACCGAGCGAGAACAAGGGCTCCTATATTTCCCGGGCCTTCAAGCGAATCGGCCTCGGCTAGGAAGCGCTTTTGCATGCTCGCCCGTCTGTCGATCCGTGACATCGTCCTGATCGAGCGGCTCGATATCGAATTTGCGCGCGGCCTCGCGGTGCTCACCGGTGAGACCGGCGCCGGCAAATCCATCCTGCTCGATGCCTTCGCGCTGGCCCTTGGCGGCCGCGGCGATGCCGGCCTGGTGCGCCATGGCGCGGAGCAGGGGCAGGTCACCGCCGCCTTCGATCTGGCCGTTGGCCATCCCGCGCTCGGCCTGCTCAAGGACAATGGTTTCGACGACGACAGCGGCGAGATGATTCTCCGCCGCGTTCAGCTCGCCGACGGCCGCACCCGCGCCTACATCAATGACCAGACCGTCAGCGTGCAGACCCTGAAGGCGATTGGCGCGGCCCTGGTCGAGATTCACGGCCAGCATGACGACCGCGCTCTCGTGGACGCCGCCAGCCACCGCCGGCTGCTCGATGCCTTCGCTGGACTGGACAAGGACGTGATCGCGCTGGAGACGCTGTGGGACGCCCGCAAGGCCGCCTACACGGCGCTCGAGACGCATCGCGAGAACATGGAGCGCGCCGCTCGCGACGCCGACTATCTCCGCCATTCCGCCGATGAGCTGAAGAAGCTCAATCCGAAGGACGGCGAGGAGACCCAGCTCGCCGAGCGCCGCACCGGCATGATGCAGGGCGAGAAGATCGCTTCCGACCTGCGCGAGGCGCAAGAGGCGGTGTCCGGCCCGCATTCGCCGATTTCCGCACTGGCTGCCGCCGTGCGCCGGCTGGAGCGCCGGGCTGGCTCGTCGCCGGCGCTGGTGGAGCCGGCCGTCAAGGCGATCGACGTCGCCATCAATGCGCTGGAAGAGGCCGACCAGCATCTCAGCGCTGCCCTGATCGCCGCCGATTTCGATCCTGCCGAACTCGAGCGCATCGAGGAGCGCCTGTTTGCGCTGCGCGCAGCTGCCCGCAAATTCTCGACGCCGGTGGATGGGCTGGCGGCGCTGGCTGCAAAATTCTACGCCGATGTGGCCACCATCGATGCGGGCGCCGGCCAGCTCACGAAGCTGGAAAAGGCCGCCGTCGAAACCGACGCGAAATACGCTGCCGCTGCGGCGAAGCTCTCTGCTGCGCGCATCAAATCGGCGGAGAAGCTCAACAAGGCGGTCATCGCCGAGCTCGCGCCGCTCAAGCTGGAGCGCGCCAAGTTCATCACCCAGGTCGATACCGATGCGGCTACGCCGGGCCCGCAGGGCATCGACCGCGTCGAATTCTGGGTGCAGACCAATCCCGGTACGCGGCCGGGCCCGATGATGAAGGTCGCCTCCGGCGGCGAACTCTCGCGCTTCCTGCTGGCGCTGAAAGTGGTGCTGTCCGACAAGGGCTCGGCACCGACGCTGGTGTTCGACGAAATCGACACCGGTGTTGGTGGTGCGGTGGCCGACGCCATCGGCGCACGGCTCGGCCGGCTCGCCGGCAAGGTGCAGGTGATGGCGGTCACGCACGCGCCGCAGGTGGCCGCGCGCGCCGACCAGCATCTCTTGATCTCCAAGGCGGCCTTGGACAAGGGCAAGCGCGTCGCGACGAACGTCAACACACTGGCCGACGATCACCGCCGCGAGGAAATCGCACGGATGCTGGCGGGGGCGGAGATTACTGCCGAAGCACGTGCCGCAGCGGACCGGCTGCTCAAGGGCGCAGCGTAGCCGCAAGGTGTCATTCCGGGGCGCGCCGCAGGCGCGAACCCGGAACCTCATAATGCCTGTACTCCGTGTTACCGCACGCTCCCATGCCAAGATTCCGGGGTTACGCCTTCGGCGTGCCCCGGAATGACCAGGGTGAACACGCCGCCCATGCCGTATTACGTCTACATGCTCGCGTCGAAGAAGAATGGTGTGCTGTATATCGGCATCACCAATGATCTCATTCGGCGTGTCTACGAACATAAGACGAATGCGGTCAAAAGCTTCACCTCGCGCTACAATGTGCATGTGCCGTCTGGTTCGAGATTTACGATGATCCCCTGACAGCCATCACGCGCGAGAAGGAACTGAAAAAATGGCGACGCGACTGGAAGGTCGCGTTGATCAGGGCAAACAATCCCGAATGGCATGATTTGTATGCCTCGATCCTGTAAGAGCAAAACATGATGAGATTCCGGGTTCGCGCCTGCGGCGCGCCCCGGAATGACGAGAGCGGTGCGCATGGCAAAATCCCCCAAAACTCCCCCGGACATCTCCACGCTCACCAAGCCGAAAGCCAAGATCGAGCTGATGCGGCTGTCGCTGGAGATGGAGGCGCATAACAAGCGCTACTATCAGGACGATGCGCCGACGATTTCCGATGCCGCTTACGACGCCCTGCGCCAGCGTGTCGAGGCGATCGAAGCCAAATTCCCCGAACTGGTGCAATCGGATTCCCCGACGCAGACCGTCGGCGCCGCTCCTGCGCGCGGTTTTGCCAAGATCCAGCATGCGGTGCCGATGCTCTCTCTCGGCAATGCGTTCAGCGACGATGACGTCACCGAATTCGTCACCCGCATCCAGCGCTTCCTCAAGCTCGACGAAATCCCCGCACTGGTCGCAGAGCCGAAGATCGATGGTCTCTCGCTCTCGCTGCGTTACGAGAATGGCGAGCTGATTCACGCCGCCACCCGCGGCGATGGTTTCACTGGCGAGGACGTGACCGCCAATGTCCGCACCATCAAGGACATCCCGAACACGCTGAAAGGCAAGCATATCCCCGCCGCCTGCGAATTGCGCGGCGAGGTCTATATGCTCAAGGGCGACTTCCTCGCGCTCAACAAGAAGCAAGAGGAGGCCGGCGACACCGTCTTCGCCAATCCACGCAATTCCGCCGCAGGTTCGCTACGCCAGAAGGACGTGTCGATCACTGCATCGCGACCTCTGAAATTCTTTGCCTATGCCTGGGGCGAGATGTCGGACTATCCGATGCCGGAGCCGACCCAGCACGCGATGATCGCCTGGCTGGACAAGGCCGGTTTCACCGTCAATCCCGAGATCACGCTGTGCAAGAGCGTCGATGATGCGCTGGCCTTCTATCGTCGTATCGGCGAAATCCGCGCGACGCTCGGCTATGACATTGACGGTGTTGTCTACAAGGTCGATCGCATCGACTGGCAGGCGCGGCTTGGTTTCGCCGGTCGCGCGCCGCGCTGGGCCATCGCGCACAAATTCGCGGCCGAGCAGGCGACGACCGTGCTCGAAAAGATCGACATCCAGGTTGGCCGCACCGGCGCGCTCACTCCGGTGGCGCGGTTGACGCCGATCACTGTCGGCGGCGTCGTAGTGTCGAATGCGACCCTGCACAATGCCGATTACATCAAGGGCATCGGCAATGACGGCCAGACGCTCCGTGACGGCGTCGATATCCGCGAAGGGGACACGGTGATCGTGCAGCGCGCGGGCGACGTCATTCCGCAGGTCGTGAATGTCATTCTCGACAAGCGCCCGAAAGCAGCGAAACCATATGCTTTCCCCGACAAATGCCCGGTCTGCGGAAGCCATGCGATCCGTGAGAATGACGAAGTCGTCACGCGCTGCACCGGCGCGCTGGTGTGCCCGGCGCAGGCGGTGGAGAAGCTCAAGCATTTCGTCTCGCGTCTCGCCTTCGATATCGACGGGCTCGGCGACAAGCAGATCCAGGAATTCTACGACGAGGGCATCATCATGCATCCCGTCGATATCTTTACGCTGGCCAAACGCGACGAGCGCAGCAGCAAGAAGCTGCGCGACCGCGAGGGCTACGGCGAGGTTTCGGTGCGCAACCTGTTTGCCGCGATCGACGAACGCCGCAGGATCGAACTCAACCGGCTGATCTTCGCACTCGGCATCCGCCATATCGGCGAAGGCAATGCAAAGCTGCTGGCGCGACATTACGGTTCCTTCGCAGTCTTCCGCGAGGCCATGCTGGCTGCAGCGGCCGGGCAGGGCGAGGAAGGCAATACGTCGGAGGCCTATCAGGACCTCAACAATATCGGCGGGGTCGGCGAGATCGTCGCGGACGCGGTGGTCGAGTTCTTCGCCGAAGCGCGCAACGTGAAGGCGCTGGACGAATTGCTCGGCGAGATCGAAGTGCTGGACGTCGCGCAAGCCAAGACCGACACGCCGGTCGCCGGCAAGACGGTGGTGTTCACGGGATCGCTGACGAAATTTACGCGCGATGAAGCGAAGGCTTCGGCCGAACGTCTGGGCGCGAAGGTTGCCGGCTCGGTGTCGAAGAAGACCGATTACGTCGTCGCTGGCGAGGATGCTGGATCGAAGCTGACCAAGGCACGTGATCTTGGTGTGGCGGTGCTGACTGAAGATGAATGGCTCGCATTGATTGGGGGATGATGCCCATAGTCTCCCTCCCCGGAGCGAAGCGAATGGGGAGGGTCCGCCGATAGGCGGGGGTGGGGTCTATCCCCACGTGATGTCAGAGTTTGGCGAAACACCCCACCCGTCTCAAAGCTCGCTGAACGCTCGCTTTGATCCACCCTCCCCACGGCGCGGCTGCGCCGCTTGGGGGAGGGAGAAGAGAGCTACATCAACCCGCTCTTCTCCTCCGCCTTCTCAACCATCTTCTCCGTCACCACCACTTTCCGCCGTGGCACGAGAAAGATCATCGCTGCCGCGCAGCCGCAGGACAGCACGACCAGCGACAGATTGAGCGCCACCGGTGTCGCAAAATGCCCGCCGAGCCAGGCGCCGCCCTGCGAGCACAGCGAGCCAAATCCCATCTGCATGAAACCCATCATGCCCGAGGCCGCGCCCGCGGCCTGCGGGCGGATGCTGAGCGCGCCGGCGGCGGCGTTCGACATCACAAAGGCATTGCCGAACATCACGATCATATGGGTGAGGAACAGCCAGGCCGGATCCTGATTGAGCCCGGTCAGGCCCCAGACGACATTCAGTATCGCGCCGCCGAATTGCAATGCGAGGCCGAACCAGATCAGTTGTTCGATGGTCCGTCGCGGTGCGAAGCGCACGCAGGCGAGATTGCCGACGAGATAAGCGAGGCCCGAAGTGGCGAACCACGCGCCATATTCGGCGGAGCTGCGGCCCATCTGGTTGACGACCACATAGGGACCGCCGCCGGCGAACGTGAAGATGATCCACGACGCCATCACGTAGCAAAAGAGATAGCCGATGAAGGCACGGCTGCCGAACAACACTTTCGAATCTGCGATGAAGCCGCTACTGCCGGCATCGGTGGTCGCGCGCTTGCGCGTCTCCGGCAGCAGGAAGGCGATGGCCAGTGTCACCACCAGCGACGCCCCGGTGACTGTGTAGAAGATCGCGCGCCAGCCGAATCCGGTCTCGATCAGGCCGCCGGCCAGCGGCGACAGCATCTGCGCGATCATCATGACCGCGATGACGAGGCTGATCATCGGCCCGACACGTTCACGCGGATAGAGATCGCGAATGATGGCGCGGCTCATCACCATGCCTGTCGCGCCACCAAGTGCCTGGAAGAAGCGCGCCGCGATCAGTTGCGGCAGCGTCGCGGCGAAGCTCGATCCGATGCCGGCGACCACCATCAGGCCGAGCCCGGCGAGCAGCACCGGCTTGCGGCCGAAACGATCCGACAGCGGCCCCATGATGAGCTGCGAGAAGGCAAGGCCGACCATGTAGAGCGACACCGTCATCTGCGCGATGGAGATGTCGGCGTCGAAGGTGCGGGCCAGCTCCGGCAGTGCCGGCACCAGCATATAGAGCGTGATCGGTGCGATGCCGGTCATCACGACCAGCAGAAGCAGCATGACGCGTGAGCGTGTATGATCGGTTGGATCGAGGTCTCTGGCGGCCGGGCTGGAACTCACGCGACGATTGTTCTTTCGTTATTGTGGCTGGGCCAGCGGTTCGGTCGCCGCATGCAGCCAGTCCCGCGCTTCTGCGTCGTCGATCAGCGGTGCGATCTCGCGGCGGACGCGGGCGTGATAGTCGTTGATCCACGCCAGCTCGCGCTTGCTGATGCGATGCGCATTGATCAGGCGGCGATCGATCGGCGCGAGGGTCAGCGTCTGGAATTCGTTCATCGGCTGCTCGGCGCAATCGATTTTTGCTTCCACGACGAGTTCGAGATTCTCGATGCGGATGCCGAAGGCGTCGGTCTTGTAATAGCCGGGCTCGTTGGAGAGGATCATGCCGCGCTTCAGCGGCGTGGCGCCGAGCTTGGAAATCCGCGCCGGTCCTTCATGCACCGACAGATAGGAGCCGACACCGTGGCCGGTGCCATGGGCGAAATCGAGCCCGGCATGCCACAGGAACTGGCGTGCAAAAGAATCGATCTGCGCGCCGGTGGTGCCATCGGGGAACACCGCGCGGGAGATTGCGATGTGACCGCGCAGCACGCGCGTAAAACGGTCGCGCATCTCGTCGGTGGGTTCGCCGATGGCGATGGTGCGGGTGACGTCGGTGGTGCCGTCCTCATATTGCGCGCCGGAATCGATCAACAGCAGATCGCCCGGCGCGATGCGGCGGTTGCTCTTGCGGGTGACGCGATAATGCACGATGGCGCCGTTCGGCCCCGTGCCGGCGATGGTCGGGAAGGAGACATCCTTCAGGGCGCCGGTGTCGCGGCGAAACGTCTCGAGTGCTTCCACGGTGTCGATCTCAGTGAGGCCGCCCTTCGGCGCCTCGCGATCGATCCAGGCGAGAAATTTCGCCAGCGCCACTGCATCGCGGCGATGCGCGGTCATGGTGCCCTTGATCTCGACCGGATTCTTCATCGCCTTGAGCATAGCGATGGGATCGCTTGACCGAACAGGCTTGCCGCCGGCGTCGGCGATCAGCCGGCTCAACGCATCCGCTGCCGTCGCGCCATCAAGCGCGATCGAAGCGCCGCTGGCCGCAAGCTCACGCAGCGACGTGACCAATGCGTCCGGCTCCTGCACCTGGGCGGAGACCTCGAGATGATTGCGCGAACTGTTGGATAATTTGCGGTGATCGATGAACACCTGCGGCCGGCCATCCTTCGGCACCAGCGCGTAGGAGAGCGGCAGCGGTGTATGCGAGACGTCGGCGCCGCGGATGTTGAAGGTCCAGGCCACCGCATGGGAGTCCGACAGCACGATGGCATCGACGCCGAGCCGCGTGATCTCGCCGCGGATGCGCGTGAGCTTGTCGGCCTCGCTCTCGCCGGCATATTCCATCGGATGGATTGTGACGGCGCCGAGCGGCGGGGCCGGGCGTTCGTGCCAGACCGTGTCGATCGGATTGGTCTCGACCGCCACGAGCTCCGCGCCGGCCTTGGCGCAGGCGGCCTTGAGGCGCTCCGCTGCCGCTGTCGTGTGCAGCCATGGATCAAATCCGAGGCGGTCTCCGGGCTTCAGATGGTCCGCGATCCAGTTTTCCGGCGGCGGCTCGACCAGCGACTGGATGCTCCAGGCATGCGTATCGACCTGTTTGGGCGCCTGCACCGTGTAGCGGCCATCGACGAAGATGGCGGCTTCCTGCAGCAATGCGACCGCCATGCCGGCCGAGCCGGTGAAGCCGGTGAGCCAGGCCAGCCGCTCATCGGCCGGCGGCACATATTCGTTCTGCTGCTGATCTGCGCGGGGAATCACGAAGCCGCTCAGCTTCCGCCGCAGCAATTCCTCGCGAAACGCAGCCAGCCGCGCCGTCAGCGCGACGCCGCCCTCGGGCTCTTCAAAAGTCTGAAAATGAGCTTCGAACATGGTGCGAGCATCCTATGAGTGAGCTTCGGCGCGGGCAATCGAGGGGCAGGGTTGCGAAAAGCTGGCACAAGTTATGCTTGAATTTCGGGCAATGGGCATTGATCGCGGAACTATCCGGCGCTGCGGTTTGTTGCCCTCGCGGAGACCGCCATTTCTGGTCTTTGTGTTCAACTCAACGAAGAGGGAAAACACCATGCCCGCTTTCACGTTCGAGAAGATTTCCCCGCCGCGCCACAGCGCATCTCCCGCCCATTCATCGCAAAAACCCCCGACCTCTCCGTCAGACGACACATCGCCGCAACAGCGGGACAATGTGATCCAGGTTCTCGGTCGCTTCGTCATCGCGCGCGTGCGCGAGGAAAGTGGGTCTTCGAAGCAATCGCTTCCGAAGTAGCACTCTATTTCTTTGTCGTTGCCGGCTTGACCGGGCAATCCAGTAGACACCTCTGCGGTGATCACATCGAAACATCGCCGCATACTGGATCACCCGCTGTCGCGGGTGATGACAGCCGGAGTGTTACCCAGCCCGCTGCATCAGCAGGCTGCTCCAGCCCTCGATGATCTGTTGCTTCAGCAGCACCAGCCCACGCGCGCGGTAGGCGACGATCACGCTTGTCGCCTGATGCGGCAGCAGGCCGGACAGGATCACCATGCCGTTGCTCGCCATGTGCCGCTCCATGTCGGTGGCCATGGCGCGCAGCGGATTGGCGAGGATGTTGGCGAGGATCAGGTCGAACGGCGCGTGCTTGGCGATGGCCGGCGATGAGAAGCCGGTCGCGCAGACGGTCTCGACCAGATTGCCGACGCCGTTCAATTTCATGTTTTCATGTGCGACCTTCACGGACATCGCATCGATGTCCGTCGCCAGTACATGTTTCTTGGTGGCCTTGGCCGCGGCGATGGCCAGCACGCCGGTGCCGGTGCCGAGATCGAGAATGCGCTTCGGCGCCTTCGAGCGCAGCACGTGATCGAGATAGATCAGGCAGCCGCGCGTTGTGCCGTGATGGCCGGTGCCGAAGGCCAGCGCCGCCTCGATCTCGATGCCGAGCTGGTTGTCGCGCACCTTGTCGCGGTCGTGGCTGCCATGGACGATGAAGCGTCCCGCGCGTACGGGCACCAGCCCTTCGAGGCTTTCCTTGACCCAGTCCTTGGCCTCGATCGTGTCGAACACGATGCTGCCGGCGACCGTGTCATCCGAGGCGAGGGCGACCAGGTTGCGGATCGAGGCCTCATCCGGCGGATCGGCGAAATGCACGGTGACGTCCCAGCGGCCTTCCGGGTTCTCGAATGCCGCGATCGCCGCTTCGCCTTCTTCAAAGCTTTCGGTGAGCAGATCGACGATGCGCTTGGCGCTGAATTCATCGCCGACGGCGAACGTGGCGCGGCTGGTGCCTTGGGGTGTCATCGCGGATCCGGATGCGTCGTGAACAGGGAATGCACAGGGTTTCAGGGCGTTTCGTACAGGGTTTATCCCGGGGATGATACCCGGCTGATGCACCGCTTCTGCACCGGTTCATACCGCAGCCATGCACCGGCTTATCCCGGGCTTCCCCACAGACTTGTCCGCGAGTTGTCCAGGGGCCTATCACAGCTGGCACACAGGCTTATCCACAGCCTGTCCACAGGTCTATCCAAACAGTGCCCGGTGATCCCGGAGCACCGTTTTCGCCGCATTGTGGCCGGGCGCGCCGGTGACGCCCCCGCCGGGGTGGGCGCCGGAACCGCAGTGATAGAGGCCTTTCAAGGGCCCGCGATAATCGGCATGGCCGAGCATCGGCCGGGCTGAGAACAGCTGGTTCAGGCTCAGCGCCCCGTGAAAAATATCCCCGCCGATCAGCCCGAAATCGCGTTCCAGATCGAGCGGAGACAACGCCTGCCGGCCGATCACGCTGGCAGCGAAGCCGGGGGCGTAGTCATCCACCGTCTTGATCATCAGGTCGGCCACAGTGTCGCGGTGGTCGTCCCAGGCCATGCCGTTCGGCAGCTCCGGCGCCACGTGCTGGCAGAACAGGCTGGCCACATGCTGGCCGGCCGGCGCGAGGCTGTCGTCGAGCGTGGAGGGGATCAGCACCTCGACGATCGGCTGCTTGCTCCAGCCGTCCTGCTTCGCGTCCAGCCAGGCGCGCTCCATATAGCCGAGGCTCGGCGCGATGATGATGCCGGCGGTCAGGTGATCGCCACTACCGGGCAACGCGGTGAACGACGGCAGGGCACTGAGCGCGACATTCATGCGGAACGTGCCGGAGCCGCCGCGCCAATTTGCCATGCGCTCGCGAAATGGCTTTGGCAGCGCATCCGCCGGCGTCAGCCGCGTATAGAGCAGCTTCGGATTGACGTTGGAGATCACATATTTCGCGCGAACGCTCTCGCCATTCTCGAGCACGACGCCAATGGCGCGATCGCGCTCCACCAGCACTTCGCGCACGCCGTTGCCGAGCGTGATCTCGACGCCATGGCTGCGCGCCGCCGCCGCCATGGCCTGCGTGATCGCGCCCATGCCGCCGATGGCGTGGCCCCACACGCCTTTCTTGCCGTTCACCTCGCCAAAGGCGTGGTGCAGCATCACATAGGCGGAGCCGGCAGCGTAGGGGCTCGCATAGTTGCCGACCACGGCATCGAAGCCGAACAGCGCCTTGACCAGATCATGCTCGAACACGTCATCGAGCATTTCACCGGCCGAGCAGGTAAAGAGATCGAGCAGGATGCGCTGCTGCTCGATGCTGAGCTCGTTCAGGATTTTTGCCGTGCCGAGTGCATTGATCGCTTCGGAAATCGTGCCGAGGCCAAAACCCTGCACCACATTCGGCGGCGCGCGCAGCACAAAGGCGCGCAGCACATCGGCGATCACCTCGAGCTGCTGCGAGAACGCACCGATCCGCTCGGCATCATGGGCATTCAGTTTCGCGACCGAGGCCTGCGTGCGGCCTTCGCCGGTGAGCAGTGAGGTGCCGTCAGGCGCGGGCAGGAAGTTCTGTGCCTTGCGTTCGACGATCCTCAACCCGTGCTCTTGCAATTTGAGATCCGTGATGATCTGCGGATTAAGCAGGCTGACGGTGTAGGACGCCACCGAGTTGCGGAAGCCGGGATGAAACTCCTGCGTCACGGCGGCGCCGCCGACCACGCTGCGGCGATCGACCACTTTCACGCGCAGGCCGGCCATCGCGAGATAGGCCGCGCAAGTGAGGCCGTTATGGCCGGCGCCGATGATCACAACGTCGTGGTCTGACATGTCCGGTTCAGCTTGGGTTGCTACAACCTCCCTTATCGAAGAGGCGGCCCTGCGGCACAAGGCCATGTGGCGCCAATTCGGTTCCTTGGTTAGCCCGGATTGCCCGAATGGGTACTCTATGCTCCATTCGCGCTTCGCCGGCCGTTCGGCGGATTCTGTTGCCTGCCGTACCAGCCGGAGAGTTCATGAGTTCGTCGCAGCCGTCCGCCGCCCCAAACTCGGCCTCCCGCAACCGCCTGCTACTGACAGTCTACACGGCCGCGATCTTCGTCAGCGCGCTGCTGCTGTTTTCGGTGCAGCCGCTGTTTACCAAGATGGTGCTGCCACGGCTCGGCGGCTCGCCGGCGGTGTGGTCGGTGGCGATGGTGTTCTTCCAGTCGCTGCTGCTCGGCGGCTACGCCTATGCCCACTTCCTGATGCAGCTCCGCAGCCGTGTCCTGCCGGTGGTCATCCATGTGGTCCTGCTCATCGCCGCGCTGCTGACACTGCCGCTGGCCATCGCCAATGGCTGGGGCGAACCGCCGGACAGCGGCTATGCCTTCTGGCTGCTCGGCCTGTTCGCCGTCTCCATCGGCCTGCCTTTCTTCGCCCTCGCGGCTAACAATCCGATGCTGCAGGCCTGGTTCGTGCGCACCGGCCATCCCGATGGCCGCGATCCATATTTCCTCTATGCTTCGTCGAATATCGGCAGTTTCCTCGCGCTGCTGTCCTATCCGGTCCTGCTGGAGCCGATGTTCTCGCTGCGCACGCAGAACCTGATCTGGACCTCGGGCTATGGTCTCCTGATCCTGCTGATCGCCGGCTGCGGATTCCTGCTGATGCGCTCGCCAGCCGTCGCCATCGCATCACCCGAAGCCAATGAAGCCGCGGCGCCCGCGCCGGGCTGGATGCAGCGGCTGCGCTGGATCTTCCTCGCGGCCGTGCCGTCGGGCCTCTTGATCGCGGTTACCGCGCATATCTCCACCGATGTCGCCGCCGCACCTCTGCTCTGGGTGCTGCCGCTGTCGCTCTATCTGCTAACCTGGGTGCTGGTGTTCCAGTCGCGTCCGCTGCTGCCGCATTGGTTCATCCTGCTGTTGCAGCCGCTCGCGGTTGCCGGCGTCATCGTGCTGCTGGCGGTCGGCGGCGAGCAGAACTTGCTGCTCACTTTGGGTGGACATCAGCTTGCCTTCTTCGTGATCGCCATGGCCTGTCATGGCGAACTCGCCCGCACGCGTCCGGCGCCGCGCTATCTCACCGGCTTCTATGTGGCGCTGTCCTTCGGCGGCATGGTGGGCGGCCTGTTTGCCGGACTGATCGCGCCCTATACATTTTCGTGGATCGCCGAATATCCGATCCTGGTGGCGCTCGCTGTGCTCTGTCTCCCGGCGCAGTCCGAGCGTTTCTCGCGCTGGACGGGCTGGTACTGGCTGCTGCTGTTCGTCGCTGCGGTGGCGCTCATTGCACCGAGCTATACCACCGGCCAATGGCACACTTGGCTCGACACGCAGCGCGTCTATGTGATCAGCGCCGTAGCCGTGGTCGGCATGATCATCGCGCTGCTGCTGCGCGCCGATCGCCTCAAGCTCGTCGCGATCACCGTGCTCGCGCTGGCGCTGCTGCGCATCTATCCCGCCGATGACGGGCGCGTCGAGACGGTGCGGAGCTTCTTCGGCGTGCACAAGATCCAGGTGACGGCGAACGGCCAGTATCATGTGCTGCTGCATGGCACGACGATCCATGGTGCCGAGAAATATCTCAACAATGACGGCACGCCGGTGACGGGGCGCCCGGAGCCGATCTCCTATTATTACAAGGATGGCGGCATGGGGCAGGCGATTGCCGCCATGCGTGCGCGCAAGGGGGCGCCGCTGCGTGCGGCGGTGATCGGGCTCGGCACCGGCTCGCTGGTCTGCGCGCAGGCGCCCGGCGAAAACTGGACCTTCTTCGAGATCGACCAGACCATGGTGGATACCGCGCGGGATCCGAAATATTTCAGCTACATCTCCAAATGCCAGCCGGACATCAAGCCGGTCATCGGCGATGCGCGGCTGACTTTCACCAAGGAAGCCGACGGCGCTTACGACCTGATCATCGTCGATGCCTATTCATCGGATGCGATCCCGATCCATCTGGCGACGCAGGAAGCGATGGCGATCTACAAGGCCAAGCTGGCACCGGGCGGTGCGGTGGTGATGCATGTGTCGAACCGCCATCTCGAACTCGCCAGCGTGGTGACGGGCATTGCCGGCGCCAATGGGCTGACGAGCTGGGTGTTCAACGAGGATACCGGCCGCGATGCCGAATACATCTTCTCGACCAATGTCGTGATCTCGGCGCGCGACGCCGCGGATGTCGGTAGTGTCGCACAGCCATCGTCGTCCTGGACCCTGACGGCGGCGAAGCCGGATCAGCGGGTGTGGACGGATGACTATTCGAACATCCTCGGCGCCGTCTGGCGCCGTCTGCGGGATGGCGATAACTGAGCGGCGGTCGTAGGGTGGATGAGCGTAGCGTAATCCGCCGTTCTTCGCTCCACATGCTCGGCCGGCGGATTACGGCTTCGCCTCATCCGCCCTTCGGCACGGCGTTTCAGTAATTGCTGAACGGGCTGCGCATGCGCGGCGCGTAATAGACCTGTGGCTGGTTGTTGTAATTGTAGTAGCCGCGGTTCGCATAATATTGCTGGGTCTCGGCCTCGGTCATGCGGCGATAGCCGGGAGGGGCCGGATACTGGCGGCCATCATCGCCATCGGCCGGATAGATGTAGCGATCGTCGCGGTTCGGCTGCGGAGCCTGGCGGACGATGCGACGATTGTTCGGCACCACCTGCGGTGTGATCTCCATGGGATTGCCATAGACGTCCGTGGACGGCTCGGCGGTGACCACCTCGCGGCGTGCAGCATTGGCATTCTTCGTCGGACGCGGATTGCGGGCGAGGGCGACCTGCGACGAGCCGGTGAGGCTGACCGTGGTGTTGAGGACGCCATCGGCCTTGACCATGGCGAACAGCGTCGCGGCATTGGCGCGCGACAGCCGCACGCAGCCATGGGAGGCCGGCGAGCCGAGGCGGTTCACTGAATCGGTGCCATGAATGGCGTGGCCACGCTTGGTGAAGAAGATCGCATGCGGCATCGGCGCTTCGTCGAATTCCTTGGAGAAGTGATCCTCCTCCATGCGGAAGGTCTGGAAGCTGCCATTCGGCGTCTCATAGGACGGCAGGCCCGATGACACCGGCCAGCGATATTTCTCGACGCCGTCCTGCACGACGGTCATCGTCTGGCTGTCCTTGTCGATGGTGATGTTGATCTTGGCTTCGGCGCTGCCGCCGGCGGCGAGAACGGAGAGACCCACCAGGGTCATGACAAACGCACGCATGTTACCTTTTCGCCTCCGGGCCTCGCCCATTTCAAACGCTCGCCGTCCCGGTTCCTATATGCCCCCGGCTCCGGCGTGTCGCCAGTGACAGTTTCGTGCATCCTTAACCGCTCGCGGTTCAAGCCGCAGGGATCGCAATAGGTTACCCACCCTGTTGCAACGCGGAATGCGCATTTCAACACGTTCCAGTGGAACCGGTTCCGCTGCTGCGACGTTTGCATGTCACACAAGGATTGCGACCAAAGCGCGCTGCGCGCAGGGGACCTATCATGAAAATTTCGTCAGCTGCCTTTTCCGTCACTTTCTCGCTCAAGACCCGTCTGGCGCTCGCCGCGACGGTGCTGGCTCTGTCAGCCATGCCGAATTTCGCGCACGCCCAGGGCGTGTTCCGTGGCATGGAGCAGGGCGCAAACCAGGGTGTGCGTGACGGCAATCGCGCTGCCGGGCCGATTGGCGGTATGGTCGGCGGCGCCATCGGCGCGGGCGTCGGCGGTGCCGTGGGCGGCGTGAAGGGCGTGCTCGGCATTCCCGAAGGCCGCCGTACCCAGTGCCGCGGCTATTACAACAAGCACGGCAAGTTCCGCTGCTACCGCTGAGCGGCACAGCCCAAAACAAAACGGCCCGGACATGTCCGGGCCGTTTTCGCATCCGGGTTATTTCTTCAGCTTGTAGCCGGTCTTGAAGATCCACCAGACGATGGCCATGCAGATCACCAGGAAAGCCACGGTCATGCCGACGCTGACCTCGATGCTGACATCCGAGATCTCATAGAAGCTCCAGCGGAAGCCGCTGATGAGATAGACGATCGGATTGAGCAGCGTCACCGTGCGCCAGCCCGAGGGCAGCATGTTCACCGAATAGAAGCTGCCGCCCAGGAAGGTCAGCGGCGTCACCACCAGCAGCGGGATCGCCTGCAGCTTTTCAAAGCTGTCGGCCCAGATGCCGATGATGAAGCCGAACAGGCTGAAGGTCACCGCCGTCATCACCAGGAAGGCGAGCATCCAGACCGGATGCATGATGTGCAGCGGCACGAACAGGCCGGCGGTGCCGAGAATGATCAGGCCGAGAATGATCGACTTGGTGGCGGCCGCGCCCACATAGCCGATCACCACTTCTAGTGCCGAGACCGGCGCCGACAGCAGCTCATAGATCGTGCCGATGAATTTCGGGAAATAGATGCCGAAGGACGCATTGGCGATGCTCTGGGTCAGCACCGACAGCATCACCAGGCCGGGAACGATGAAGGTGCCGTAGCTGACGCCCTCGACATTGGCGATGCGCGAGCCGATGGCTGCGCCGAACACCACGAAATAAAGCGAGGTGGAGATGACCGGCGAGACGATGCTCTGCAGCAGCGTGCGCCAGGTGCGTGCCATTTCGAATTTGTAGATGGCAGCGATAGCCCGGTAATTCATGTTACGTCCTCACCAGGCTGACGAAGATTTCTTCCAGCGAATTCTGCTGCGTGTCGAGATCGGCGAAGCGGATGCCGGTCTCGCGCAGGTCGTTCAGCAGGCTGGTGATGCCCGTGCGTTCGCTCTTGGTGTCGTAGGTATAGACCAGCTCCATGCCGTCATTGCCGAGTTCGAGATTGTAAACTGCGAGCGACGCCGGCACCGCATCGATCCTGCTTTGCAGATGCAGCTTCAGGCGCTTCTTGCCGAATTGCTGCATCAGCTTGGCTTTCTCCTCGAGCAGGATGATCTCGCCCTTGTTGATGACGCCGACCCGATCCGCCATCTCCTCGGCTTCTTCGATGTAATGCGTGGTCAGCAGCACGGTGACGCCCGTGGCGCGCAGCTCGCGCACCACTTCCCACATGCCCTTGCGCAGCTCCACATCGACGCCCGCGGTAGGCTCGTCGAGAAACAGCACCTGCGGCTCATGCGACAGCGCCTTGGCGATCATCACGCGCCGCTTCATGCCGCCGGAGAGCTCCATGATCTTGTTGTCTTTCTTCTCCCACAGCGAGAGGTCCTTCAGGATCTTCTCGATCAGCGCCGGATTCTTCGGCTTGCCGAACAATCCGCGGCTGAAGCTCACGGTGGCCCAGACGGTCTCGAACGAATCCGTATGCAGTTCCTGCGGCACGAGGCCAATCAGGGAGCGCGCCGCGCGATAGGACGTCCGCGTATCATGGCCATCCACTGAGACGGTGCCGGAAGTGGCATTGACGATGCCGCAAATGATGGAGATCAGCGTCGTCTTGCCGGCCCCGTTGGGGCCCAGCAGCGCAAAGATCTCGCCGCGGTTGATGTCGAGATCAATGCCCTTCAGCGCGGTGAAGCCGGAGGCATAGCTCTTGGTGAGGCCGGATACGGATATGATGGGTGACATGCAAGCATTCAGCGCGGAGGCAGTGGGAACTGTGCGGCGGGATGACACACATAGGAACCCATCTTCTCCGCCGCAATCGCTGCAGAGAAGATTTTGCTGCTATTCGGCAGCGTGAGCGCGGGGGCGCAACTCGACGAGGGCCACCATATGGGCATCGAGATCGTCGGCGACCTCAGGATCGGCCTTCAGCTCGGTGAGAGTGCGCGGTGGCGGAAGACGGCGCCCTTCCGCGGCGACACCCTCAGCATAGAGCTGCAGGGCCGCAGGAGCGTTGCGCAGGGCCTCATCGATATCGTCGCCAGCCGATGTGCAACCAGGAAGGTCGGGAAACCAGACGCCGACGGCCAGATCCGGTCCTGCTTCTTCGATGAAGGCGACATAGTGGGCCATAATGAACCTCAATCAGGCGCCCAGCCTGCACCCCTATAAATGGCACGAACGAGCCCCGTGCCCAAGTCCTTCTTGGGGTGCGGGATGACGAGCGTTTGTCCGGTTTCGGGATGCTTGAAAACGTGATGGGAGCCGGCGACGCGTGTTTTGATCCAGCCTTCGCGCTCGAGACGTCGAATGATGTCGCGACTGTTCGTCAGCATCACGGCTCCCCAAGCTAATAGAGAAGCCTATCGCAGAAAGTGTAGTTGGACCAGCTATCCTGCCGGCTCGTACTCGATCTCCGCAATCGTCGCCCCATCTGCCGCGTCCGCAAAAGCCGGATCAGCGCTCAGTTCGTCGATCGTCCGTGGCTTCGGGAGGGTGGTCGAGCCGTCGGCATTGACCCAGTTCCCGGCCACGTCCTCCAGCGTCTCGACGGCTTCGTCGATGGCTTCGTCCAGCGTGTCGCCGGACGTGGCGAGGCCCGGGAGGTCAGGGAAGTTCACGCGGAAACTGCCGTCGTCATGCTTGCGGATGACTGCGAGATAGACCGGCATGATCAGGCGCGCTCCACGAAACTGTCGACGACCTTCTTCTCGCCGGCCTTGTCGAATTCGATGGTGAGCTTGTTGCCGTCGATCTTGGTGACGTGACCATAGCCGAATTTCTGATGGAAGACGCGGTCATCCAGCGAGAAGTCGGATTCCGTGCCGGTCGACTTCGCCACCAGCTCGCCTTCGATCACCATCGGCCGCTTGCGCGATGCACCGCCCCCGCCACCGAAGGACGAGAACGGCGACTGGCTCTCGCTGAAGCCACCGCCACCACCGCCTCGGCCGCGCTGCTGCTGCGCGCGCTGCCAGCCCGGCGTCGAATAGCTGGACCCAAAAGCCTCGAGATTGTCGAAGCGCGACGAGCCATAGCCGCCGGCGCCGCCCCAGCCGCTGCCACCCTTGGATTCGGTGATCTCCACATTCTCCGCCGGCAATTCATCCAGGAAGCGCGACGGGATTGTCGTGTTCCAGGTGCCGTGAATGCGGCGATTGGTGGCGAAGTAAAGCTTGGCGCGCTTGCGGGCGCGGGTGATGCCGACATGGGCGAGGCGGCGCTCTTCCTCCAGCCCCGCGCGACCCTGTTCGTCGAGGGCGCGCTGATGCGGAAACAGGCCTTCCTCCCAGCCAGGCAGGAACACATTGTCGAATTCCAGCCCCTTGGCCGAATGCAGCGTCATCACAGACACCGCATCCTCGTCGGCCGCGCCTTCGCGGTCCATCACCAGCGAGATATGTTCGAGGAAACCCTGCAGGTTCTCGAACTCCTCCATGGAACGCACCAGCTCCTTGAGGTTTTCGAGCCGACCGGCCGCATCGGCGGAACGGTCCTTCTGCCACATCTCGGTATAGCCGCTCTCGTCGAGCACGACTTCGGCCAGCTCCGTATGCGACACGACTTCCATCTGCTTGCGCCAGCGCTCGAAGCTGAGCATCAGGTCGCGCAACGAGCCGCGCGCCTTCGGCTTCATCTCGTCTGTCTCCACCACCTGCCGCGCCGCTTCGGACAGTGGGATGCGGCGGCGGCGCGCATGGTCGTGCAGCATTTGCACGGTGGCATCGCCGAGGCCGCGCTTCGGCACATTGACGATGCGCTCGAAAGCGAGATCGTCGGCCGGTGAATTGATCACGCGCAGATAGGCCAGCGCATCGCGGATTTCCGCACGCTCATAGAAGCGCGGGCCGCCGATGACGCGATAGGGCAGGCCGAGGGTGACGAAGCGATCCTCGAATTCGCGCATCTGGAACGAGGCACGCACCAGGATCGCGATATCGTTGAGCTTGTGGCCCTCGCGCTGCAGCTGCTCGATCTCCTCGCCGACGCCGCGGGCTTCCTCCTCGGAATCCCATGCGCCGGTGACGGTGACCTTCTCGCCATCGACATCCTCGGTGCGCAGCGTCTTTCCGAGCCGGCCTTCATTATGCGCGATCAGATGCGAGGCGGCGGCGAGGATGTGGCCGGTGGAGCGATAGTTGCGCTCCAGCCGGATCACCTTTGCGCCGGGGAAATCGTGTTCGAAGCGCAGGATGTTGTCGACTTCCGCGCCGCGCCAGCCATAGATCGACTGGTCGTCATCGCCCACGCAGCAGATGTTGCGCGTGGCTGCGGTCTGCGTGGCGATCGCGTTGTCCTCGCCCGGCGCGGGGGCGCGCGCGGCGCCTTGCGAGAGCAGGCGCAGCCAGAGATACTGCGCGACATTCGTGTCCTGATACTCGTCCACCAGGATATATTTGAACCGCGCCTGATACGATCGCAGCACATCCGGATGCTCGCGGAACAGGCGGATACATTCGAGCAGCAGATCGCCGAAGTCGGCCGCGTTCAGCGTCTTCAGCCGCTCCTGATAGTCCTTGTAGAGCTTGCCGCCCTTGCCATTGCCGAACACCGCGGCTTCGCCCGACGGCACCTGCGCCGGCGTCAGGCCGCGATTCTTCCAGCCATCGATCAGGCCGGCCAGCATGCGCGCAGGCCAGCGCTTGTCGTCGATATTCTCGGCAGACAGCAGCTGCTTGAGCAGGCGGATCTGGTCGTCGGTGTCGAGCACCGTGAAATTCGATTTGAGCTGCACCAGCTCCGCATGGCTGCGCAGGATGCGGCCGCCGATGGAGTGGAAGGTGCCGAGCCAGGGCATGCCCTCGACGGCCTGGCCGAGCATGATGCCGAGCCGATGCTTCATCTCGCGCGCGGCCTTGTTGGTGAAGGTCACCGACAGGATTTCGCCGGGCCGTGCGCGGCCGGTGGAGAGGATATGCGCGATGCGCGAGGTCAGAACCTTGGTCTTACCGGTGCCGGCACCCGCGAGCACCAGAACGGGCCCGTCGAGGGTCTCGACGGCGTCACGCTGCTCGGGATTGAGATTGTCGAGATAGGGCGCAGGCGCCGCGGCGGCGCGGGCGCGCGCAGCAATGCCGCCCGCCACGGGCTGATAGGCGGGAAGGTCGTTGGCGGGCATTTTGCGTGCTTCGGTCATGCGAATCGTGTTCCGCCCACACTGGCATTGTGGGGCCTGCAAAGGGAGACTTGTTAACAGGGATTGGGCTCATATAGGGGCAAGGCGACCGCCGCGGTAGAGTTTTCCCCGCATGAGGCCGTCCCGCTCTGGGTGCATGCCGTTACCGCCCGGCTGGCGGCCCCGTGTCGCATGCGGCGATCTTGACTGGGACGCCCAATCGGCTATCCAACAGCCGCGCGGGACGACCCGTGCCTTCGACGACCATTCCGGGACGGCCCGGCCCATTCAAAGGGGCCGGCGATGGCCGATCCGATTCAGCAATTCGACATCAAGCCTCTCATCCGCCTCGGCGATATTGCCGGGCACGAGATTGCGCTCACCAATTCCTCCGCCTTCATGTTTCTTGTGGTGGCGCTGGCTGCCAGCTTCGTGTTGCTCGGCAGCCGGAACCGGGCGCCGGTTCCCGGTCGCTGGCAGTCGCTCGTCGAACTGCAGCACGAATTCGTGCTGAAGACCCTGCGCGAGATCACCGGCGAGCATGGCCTGCGGTTCTTCCCGCTGGTGTTCTCGCTGTTCACCTTCATCCTGTTCGCCAACCTCGTCGGCATGCTGCCCTACGGTTTTACGGTGACCAGCCATCTGATCGTGACCTTCGCGCTGGCTGCTCTGGTCTTCGCCGTCGTCACTGTCTACGGGCTCGCGAAGCATGGGTTGCGTTTCTTCCGGCTGTTCATGCCGGCGGATGTGCCGATGGCACTTGCGCCTTTCATCGTGCCGATCGAGATCATCTCCTATCTGTCGCGTCCGGTCAGCCATTCCGTGCGTCTGTTCGCGGTCATGCTCGGCGGCCATATCACGCTGAAAGTCTTTGCAGGCTTCGTCGTCAGCCTGTCCGGCATCGGTGCCATCGGCATCGCGGCCGCGATCCTGCCGCTGATGATGACGGTGGCCATCACCGCGCTGGAAATCCTGATGGCGTTCATCCAGGCTTACGTCTTCACGATGCTGACCTGCATGTATCTCAACGACGCGCTGCATCCCGGCCATTGACGATCATTGGCTAGTGCCGAAGGGGACGACCTCTTCGGATGCTTCAAAGTCCAGGACGACCTGGCCACATGGAGTGCCGCAATGGCCTGGGTTTATCTCTTCGTCGCCGGAATCCTCGAAATCGGCTGGGCCTATTCGATGAAGAAGTCGGAAGGCTTCACCATCCTCGTGCCCAGCGTGATCACCATCGTTGCGATGATTGCGAGCTTCGCGCTGCTATCCATCGCTATGAAGACGCTGCCGCTCGGCACGGCCTATACGATCTGGACCGGCATCGGCGCCGTCGGCGCCTTCGTGGTCGGCATCACGGTGCTTGGCGAGTCCGCCAATGCGATGCGTCTCGCGGCGGGGGCCCTGATCGTCGCCGGCATCGTGATGATGAAGCTGTCCACGGCCGATTGAACGCTCTCGTTTCCGTGATAACGAGCGGTATTTCGCCCGGAACTTTCACTTGACACACGGCTTGTCTTGACATCGAGCGCGGCGACAAAAGTCGCGCCAGGAAAGACAAATCGAGCAACCGTAAACTGAGGTACGTGTCATGCTGAGCTGGGTCGTCACATTTCTCGTTATCGCGCTGATCGCCGGTGTTCTCGGCTTCGGCGGTGTCGCTGGTGCATCGATCGAAATCGCCAAGGCGATCTTCTTCATCGCCATCGTGCTGTTCCTGATCTCGGCCGTCGTCGGCCTTGTCCGCGGCCGCGGTAACAGTCTCTGACGCGATCAACGATAGTCGATAAGACTGTCAGGGCGGAGCATCCAGCCATCAAGCTGGGTCGCTTCGCCCTGTTGCGTTTGCGGGAGGCGGAGGCGATGCCGCCTTGACGAGTACGTCTTCGTCGCCTCTTCGAGGCCGCGCAAACAGGCGCGCCTCTCACCATGAGGACGGTATTTGAGATCGCTCTTCCCTTATCCTGAGGAGCGGTCGTCTTCGACCGCGTCTCGAAGGATGGCAACAGACTGAAGAGCCACCACTCATTGCTTCTTCACCGGCATCGCGATCTTGCGTCCGATGCCGTCAGGCCGCTCCAGTCCGGAATGCGCCGTTGCCAGCGTCTGAACATTGGCGTTGATGTCCGGCGGGAATGCCGCCACCTTCCGCGCCGTCATATCCATATGCAGCGACATGTTCTCGGATGTCGCGGACAACCAGCCCTCGGTGGCATGGCGCATTTCCTGGAAGGTGTGAATGCGCTTCTCGTCGGCAGCGACGACGAGGACGGAGACCTGTACGGGGTCGCCGAGATGGATTTCCCGGATATAGCGGACGTGACATTCGGCGGCGAAGGACGAGTTGTTTCGCTCCTTCAGGTAGCCCGGTCCGATGCCGATCTGGACCCAGAGCTCGTCCACGGCCCGGTCGAACATGACGTGGTAATAGGCCATGTTGAGGTGGCCATTATAGTCGATCCATTGCGGCTCGATCTGCATGATCGAGGATTTGAACACAGCCGGGCGGCGCAGCAATTCGTTGATCTCGGTCATTCCCATCCCATTTCCACATCACGTCTCTTGACCGCTTATACAAGCTTTGCGACGGTCGCGCCCCGTTGAAAGGGACAACCGTGGGTAACATCGATTCCAATCTGAAGCGCCCCGAGCCGAAGGCTCTGGCGGCTGCACTCGAGGCGCTCACCGCGCGCTTTGGCAACAAGCTCGTCACCTCGCAGGCGGTCCGCGAGCAGCATGGCCACACCACCACCTGGCTCGCGAACCAGCCGCCGGATGGTGTGGTGTTCGCGCAGGAGACGGCGGACATTCAGGACGTCGTGCGCATCTGCGCCGCCAACAAGGTCCCCGTGATCGCCTTCGGCACCGGCACCTCGCTGGAAGGGCAGGTGAATGCGCCCGGCGGCGGCATCTGCATCGACCTGCGCGACATGAACAAAATTCTCGCGGTGCATCCCGAGGATCTCGATTGCGTCATCCAGCCCGGCGTCACCCGCAAGGCGCTCAACGAGCATCTGCGCGACCAGGGCCTGTTTTTCCCCATCGATCCCGGCGCCGATGCCTCGCTCGGCGGCATGGCGTCCACGCGCGCCTCCGGCACCAATGCGGTGCGCTACGGCACCATGCGCGAAAACGTGCTGGCGTTGAAGGTCGTCCGCGCCGATGGCGAGATCATCACAACGGGCACCCGCGCCAAGAAGTCGTCGGCCGGTTATGACCTCACGCATCTGTTCGTCGGGGCCGAAGGCACGCTGGGCATCATCAGCGAACTGACCATCAAGCTGCGCGGCATTCCCGATACGATCGCCGCCGCCTCCTGTTCGTTCGAAAGCGTGCAGGGCGCCTGTCAGGCGACGATCCTCGCCATCCAGACCGGCATTCCCGTCGCGCGCATCGAATTGCTCAACGAAGCGCAGGTGAAGGCCTGCAACATCTATTCGAAGCTGACGCTCCCGGAGACGCCGCTGCTGCTGCTGGAATTCCATGGCAGTGAAGCCGAGGTCGCCGAGCAGTCGAAAAACTTCCGCGATATCGCGCTCGAATGCGGCGGCGGTGATTTCTCCTGGACCACCAAGCCGGAAGACCGGACCAAACTCTGGCAGGCCCGTCACGATGCCTATTGGTCGGTGAAGAGCCTGCGGCCGGGATCCGAAGTCGCCGCCACCGACGTCTGCGTGCCGATCTCGAAGCTCGCCGAATGCGTCGGCGAGACCGAAGAGGATCTCAAGCGCTTCAATCTGCTGTCGCCGATCGTCGGCCATGTCGGCGATGGCAATTTCCATTGCTCGCTGGTCTGCGATCGCAACGATCCCGCCGAGATCGCCCGTGCCGAGGAATTCATGCACCGTCTTGTGCAGCGCGCCCAGGCCATGGGCGGCACCTGCACCGGGGAACATGGCATCGGTCAGGGCAAGCAGAAGTACTTGAAAGCGGAACTCGGTACCGAAGCGCTCGACGCCATGCGGGCGATCAAGCGCGCGCTCGACCCCGACAACATCCTGAACCCCGGCAAGATCCTGCCGCAAGGATGACGCAAGGCGGCCGCAGCGTTTTGTGCGATGAGGTGCGCAGAACGCTGCTTTCGTCGTATGGACGAACGGTTTCTAAACACCTATAAGGTGTAGTCAATAAAATTGCCTGCAATAATTGAGTCCGTAGCGGTGACTGCGGAAGTTGGGAATTCGACGCCTCGGCGTCCAAAAAAGGCATAAGCCGATGCGGCTGCCGTTCTTCTATGGCTGGGTGATCGTCGCCGTCACTTTCGTGACGATGGCGATCGGGGTGAATGCCCGCACATCTTTTTCGCTGCTCTTCCCACCCATCATCTCCGAATTTGGCTGGGACCGCGGCGTTACCGCGGGCGCCTTCTCGTTCGGCTTTCTGGTCTCCGCGATCATGAGCCCGTTGATGGGCAAGCTGATGGACCGCGGCGGGCCGCGGGCGGTGATGGAACTCGGCACGGTGCTGATGGGGGCAGGGCTTCTGCTCGCTCCGCTGACCACCCAGCCGTGGCATCTCTATCTGACCATCGGCGTTCTCGTCGGCGCCGGCAGCATCTGCCTCGGCTATTCCGGGCAATCGCTGTTCCTGCCGAACTGGTTCAGCCGCAAGCGTGGCCTTGCCATCGGCATTGCCTTTGCGGGCGTGGGCATCGGCTCGGTGACGGTGCTGCCATGGGTCGAGCACATGATCCAGCAAACCGGCTGGCGCACTGCCTGCACCTGGCTTGGCCTGCTGGTGCTGGTCGTGCTGGTGCCGATCAATCTGCTGCTGCGCAAGCGCCCGCAGGACATGGGCCTGGAGCCGGATGGCGATGCCGCCGCCCACGCTGCCAGCAAATCCATCTCGAATATCGTCGACCCCGCCTGGGCCAGCATCGACTGGACCCTCGGTCGCGCCATGCGCACCACGCGGTTCTGGTGGCTGGCATTGGGTTTGTTCGGCGGGCTCTACGCCTGGTACGCGGTACAGGTTCACCAGACCAAATATCTGCTCGATATCGGCTTTTCGTCGGAAACCGCTGCCTGGGCACTGGCGATGGTCAGCCTGTTCGGCGTGCCCAGCCAGATCTTTCTCGGCCATCTGTCAGACCGTATCGGCCGCGAATGGATCTGGACCGTCAGTGGCGCCGGCTTTGCGATCTGCTTTGCAGCGCTGATCGCGCTGGAATACGCGCCGAGCCTCGCGCTAGTTTACGTGATGGTGATCGCGCAGGGCCTGCTTGGTTATGGGGTCACTTCCGTCATGGGGGCGGTCGTGCTCGAGATTTTCAAAGGAGAGCATTTCGGCAGTATTTTTGGCACGCTGACATTGGCAGGTCTCGCGGGAGGCGCTGCGGGGCCTTTGGTAACCGGCCTGCTGCACGATCATTTCGGCACCTACACGCTGGCCTTCGCGCTCGGCATCGTCATCTGCGGCCTGGCGACGTTCGCCATCTGGATGGCGTCGCCGCGCAAGGTGCGTGTCGTGGCAGGTCGCCTGCACCACGCTCAGGCGGCGCGCGCTGCGCTGGAACAGGCGCAGCGCAGCTGACGACGGGCGTTTTGCCGCAATAAATCCGCGCATCGCCGCCTGCGGGTTATGCTGTGACTTCGCCACAGTTCCTTCTATAGATGGTGTGTATTCCGGCGCATCACGGATCGCGCCGTGCCGGCAGGCTGCGTGCCGCCGGACCGCTGAAGGGGAGATTCCGTGCAGACCACGCTGCTCGGCCTGGCGATCGCATTCATCCTTGCGCTGGTGGCTGCGCTTGTTGGACCGTTCTTCATCGACTGGAGCCAGTTCCGCCCGCAATTCGAGGCGGAAGCAACGCGTATTGTCGGCGCGCCCGTGCGCGTGGTCGGCGCGCTCGATGCACGGCTGCTGCCTGCACCGTCGCTGCAGCTGCACGGTGTCACCATCGGCGGCGCCAATGATCTCGGTCGCTTCCGCGCCGAAAAACTCGATGTGGAATTCAGCCTCGGCTCGCTGATGCGGGGCGAATGGCGTGCCACCGAACTCACTGTCGGCGGCCTGGCCGTCGACCTCGGGCTCAATGCGCAGGGCCGTCTCGATCTGCCGGCATCGACCGGTTCGTTCAATCTCGGCGCCCTCGCCATCGATCGCCTGAATGTCACCGGTCGCATCAATCTGCATGACGCGGCCAGCCGTTCCACGCTCGAACTCAGCGACATCGCCTTCAGCGGCGATGTTCGCTCGCTCGCGGCCGGCGCCATGCGCGGCGATGGCAATTTTACGCGCGCCGGTATCCGCCATCCGTTCCGCATGTCATCCGGCCAGACCGGTGACGGCAACGGCACGCGGCTGCGTTTCGTCGTCGACGCCAATGAAAAATCTCCGGGCATCGATCTCGACGGCGTGCTGAGTTTCGACAACCGCGTGCCGGGCTTCGATGGCGCGCTGACCGTCGGCAGCGCCGTGAACAAGCCCGACGCCAATCCGTCGATGGTACCATGGCGGATCGTCAGCAAGGTCAAGGCCGATCCATCGCAAGCGCAGTTTGAAACCGTCGATGTGAGCTATGGCACCGATGACGGCGGCTTGAAACTGGCCGGCGTGGCCGACTATCGTTTCGGCGCGTCGCCTCTGCTGCATGCGGTGTTGTCGGCCAAGCAATTCGATGCCGACCGGCTGCTGGCAAAGCAGGACGGTGGCGACGCGTCCACGCCGATTTCAGCGCTGCGCAAGTTGACGGCCATCATCCCGCAGCCCACGGGCCGGACCCAGATCCAGATCAGCGCTGATCAGGTCATGCTGGGCGGTCGACCGGTGCAGTCGATTGGCGCCGACCTGCATGGCGATGCGAAATCATGGACCGTCGAGCGGCTTGAATTCCGTGCACCCGGCGCCACGCGCGTCATTGCGAGCGGCGCCGCGCAGCCGGGCAGCAACGGCTTCGCCGGAGCGGTTAGTATCGATTCCGCCGATCCCGACCTGCTCGCCGACTGGCTGAAGGGCCGTAGCGATGGGCGGCTACGCGATCAAAAGCCGCTGCGCATTCGCGGCAACTTCACATCGAGCGCAGACCGGCTGGCGGTCGACGGGCTGAAGGCGGAGATCGATGGCGGGACGCTGGAGGGCCGTATCGCATTGAACTATCCATCGTCCGCGGGGGGATCGCGCATCGATGCCGAGCTGCGCGCCGATCGTCTCGACCTCGACGCCGCAACCGCGCTGGCGCGCTCGCTGAGCGGGCCGCAGGCCGAATGGCCGGACGCCGGAAAGCTGTCGCTCGATATCGGACGCGCGGTGTCGGCAGGGCAGGAGATGCGTCCCTTCGCAGCACAGCTCGTCTATGGACCGAAGACGATATCGCTCGATCGTTTCAAGGTCGGGGAAGCATCAGGCCTGATGCTCGATGGCAGCGGCACATTCGATCGCAACGATGCCACCGGAAAGCTGGTGCTGGATGCGCGTGCGCCGTCGCTGGCGCAGATCAGCAAGATCATCGCGTCCTTTGCGCCGGATGCAGCGAAGCGGATCGATACGCTGGCGGCTGCGCCGGGCGTTGTCAAATTGAAGTTCGCGCTCGATCTCACCAAGGCGCAGGGGAAGCCCGATCGCACCGATGCGCGCATGTCGCTTGATATCGATGCGCCACAGATCAAGGGCGACGTAACGATCATCGCGTCACCGACAGTGGTTGCCGCGCGCGGGTTCGATGGCGATGCGCTGTCACGCAGCGAGTTCTCGCTCGAGTCGCGGTTGACGGGGCAGGGCAACACGATGCTCACGCTGCTGGGCTTGAACGGTTCGTTTGCAGCGGGCGATGTGCCTCTTCTTCTTGAGGCCAGTGCCGCCGGTGCATGGCATGCGCCCATGCGGGTCAAGGCGAAGCTGTCCGGCGCCGAGCTCGATGCGGATGTGCAGGGGACCGCCGAGCCGTTCGCAAAAGCACCGAAGGCAACGCTGACGGTGGCCGTGCGCAGCGCCAATGCTGCGCCGCTGCTGGGTATCGCAGGCACCGATCCGGCTGCCCGGGCGAGCTTGTCGTCTCGTCTCTCGTTGAATGGCGACAAGCTCAATCTCGATGACATCGACACGACGGTCGCAGGATCACGATTGCGCGGCCGCCTTGCGCTGACGCTGGGAGCCGAAAAGTCCATCAACGGTCAGCTCGGTGTCGACAGTATCGATCTTGCCCCCGCGCTCGGCTGGATGATCGGCGCGCGCGGGCACGATGCCAGCGATCCGCTCGGCGGCAGTGCGCTGCCGGGGTGGCGCGGCCAGGTTGCGCTCCAGGCCCTGCGCGCAAGTCTACCCGGCGGCGCCGAACTGCAGCCAATCAGCGGCAACATCAAGAGCGATGGCCGTGCACTGACGATTGACGGGATCAAGGGCAAGATCGGTGGTGGTGATCTTGCGGCTGATCTCGATCTCAAACCTGCCGCCACCGGCTATGCGCTCGGTGCACGCGTGACGTTGACCGGCGCAGACGGCAGTGCACTGCGCTATCGCGGCCTTGGCATGCCGGCCGGCAAGACGTCGCTGAAGATGAGTGTTTCATCGCAGGGGCGTAGCGCGTCGGCGCTCGAAGGCGCCGTATCGGGCGATGGGCTTCTGACCGTGGATGGCCTGCGGATCGGGGGGCTCGATCCGGGAGTGTTCGACGTGGCGATCCTGGCCAGCGATTCCGGTCAGGCCACGGATGATGTACGACTGAAGCAGATCATCGATCCGGTCTTGGCGCGCGGCGAATTTGCCGCTGGCTCGGCGCAGATCCCGTTCAGTATCAAGGACAGCCGTTTGCGTGTGGGAGCCGTCACGCTGGAGTCCGAAGGCGCGCGCGCCATCGTGTCGGGCGGTTACGACATCGTCGCCGATCAGGTCGATATCCGCGCGAGCCTGGTTGGTGCGGCGACCGGTGGCTCAAATGCCCGGCCGGAGATCCAACTGTTCCTGATGGGCCCTCCGGACCGGCTCGATCGCACGGTCGAAATCGCGTCGCTGTCGTCCTGGCTCGCGGTGCGTGCCATTGATCGCGAGACGCGGCGACTTGATCTGCTGGAGCGCGGTGCGTCGCAGTCGCCAGCGCCACTGCCTGCCGCCATTCCGCCGCCGCGCGCCGCGCGGCCGGTCGAGACGCCCGATCCGGTCGATGGTCCCACATCGACCACGCAGACATCCCCGGACGTTCCGTTGCCGCGCAGGTCGCCACCCAGGGCCGCCGCACCCCGACCGGTCATCGCGCCGCCGGCTCTGCCGCCTGTCGTCAGCCAGCAGATCGCGCCATTGCCTGCACCGATCGAGATCCGCCCAGCACCGGGCACGCCGCGCGCGCAGCCGAAACAACGACCGGCAGCGCCGCTCGTGCTGACGCCGCCCGCAGCCGTGCCGCTGACCAGACCAAGTTTCTGAGGATTTCAGGATTGATAAGCGCGTCCGATCCATCTGAGTGGATCGGCTCTGCATGGATGCGCTCGGACCGGCATCGGCCTTGTCGCCAATGAAGGCTCTACGGCCCATCTTCAACGGCAGCGGCGTAGCCGCCACTGCCGGCGCCGGTCAGGCGGACAGGTTCGTCGCGTTCTCGGACCCACGCTGCGGCGGCGCCGCGCGCGTGCGGAAATAGTCGAGCACGAACAACCGGATCGCCGACGACAGGTTACCCTGCTGACGATTGGTGTCGATCTCGCCGACCAGTTCCGAAAGCGTCATGTCACGGAGATTGGAAATCTCCTTCATGCCGTTCCAGAATGCCTCTTCAAGGCTCACGCTGGTCTTGTGTCCAGCAACGACGATCGATCGTTTAACTACGGGAGACTTCATGATGCGCTCTCGCCATCGATTTTGTGCTGGTTAAGCATGGTGTTCGCACGGGCAGTGCGCTGCTCCTCTAGGATGCGTTCAGATTTTGTTCGCCCAAAGCGGGCACGGTTAGTTTCTGCTTGTCGGGAAGCTTCGTCGCGCGCTGCGCGCTTCCTGAAGCGATTCAGATTGATCAGGTCACCCATGATCGCTCCTGTCGTTCAATGAAACTGATGGAGCGTGAAACGCAGACTTCACCGTCGGGTACTGATACGCGGCGAAGGCCAGGTCGGTTTCGCAATCCATCCAAAAAATACACTCCGTATTTTCAAACAATCGAAAGCAGCAATCGCACTATGGAAGTATCGAGATCGAGAAGAGCCGGACTTGCGAAGTCCGACTTGTCGAGTTCGCTCTTGCCGAGTTGACTCATCAAGTCGTCTTCGCAGTATCGCAGCAACGGTTAGAAACGATAGTCGATCATTCTAACCAATTAGGCGGTATCGATTATAACTATTTCGTCTTTGAGATATTCTCAACAAGCTGTGAGAAAAAAATTGACTCGGCAGCTTCATGTCAACCGGGATGTATCATTTTGACCGGTTGAACGAGACGATCGAATTCCTTTGTGTCGATAAGACCCAAGCCGACAGCTTCCTCCTTGAGCGTTGTCCCATTCGCATGTGCAGACTTGGCGACCTTTGCGGCGTTGTCGTAGCCGATCTTTGGCGCAAGCGCGGTGACGAGCATGAGTGAGCGTTCCATCAATTCGCGGATGCGCTTTTCATCTGCACGGATGCCATCGATGCAGTGTTCAGTGAAGGATCGCGCAACGTCCGCGATCAATTGTATGGACTGCATCATACAATGCGCCATCACGGGCTTGTACACGTTGAGCTCGAAGTGCCCCTGGCTGCCGGCCACCGTGATTGCCGTATGGTTTCCGAATACCTGACAGCATACCATTGTCATTGCTTCACATTGTGTCGGATTCACCTTGCCGGGCATGATCGATGAGCCGGGCTCGTTTTCCGGCAGGATGAGTTCGCCGAGTCCCGAGCGCGGACCGGAGCCGAGCAGGCGAATGTCGTTTGCAATCTTAAATAATCCTGTCGCGATTGCGTTTATTGCACCGTGTGTAAACACATAGGCGTCGTTCGAGGCGAGTGCTTCGAATTTGTTCGCTGCACTTGTGAAGGGCAGCTTGGTCATCTTCTCTGTGTTCTTCGCGAACAGCTTGGCGAAGCCCGGCTTGGAGTTGAGTCCCGTCCCGACGGCGGTGCCGCCTTGCGCGAGCGGATAGAGCTCCTTCACGGCACTACGCAGTCGCGCGATGCCGCTTTCGACCTGCGATGCGTAGCCCGAGAATTCCTGGCCAAGAGTAAGTGGCGTCGCGTCCTGCGTATGCGTCCGTCCGATCTTCACGATCTTGGCGAAGGCCTTTTCCTTTTTGCGCAGCGCAGCAAGCAGCTCGCTTAAGGCAGGGATGAGGTCATGTGTGATTTGTTGAGTCGCTGCGATGTGCATCGCGGTTGGAAATGAGTCATTCGACGACTGGCTCATGTTGACGTGATCATTCGGATGCACCGGCTCCTTCGCACCGCGCCCAAAGCCGAGCAGTTCGTTGGCGCGATTGGCGATGACCTCGTTGAGATTCATGTTGGTCTGGGTGCCGGAGCCGGTCTGCCAGACGACAAGCGGGAAGTGATCATCGAGCTTGCCGTCGATGACTTCGCGGGCGGCCTGCACGATCGCCTTGGCGAGCTTCGGCGGCAGCAGTCCGAGCTCGCGATTGGTTTCGGCGGCAGCGAGCTTGACGATGCCAAGGGCACGGACGAGGGGCATCGGCATGCGATCATGGCCGATGCGGAAGTTCTGTCGTGAACGCTCCGTCTGCGCGCCCCAATAGCGATCGGCGGCGACCTCGATGGGGCCGAAGCTGTCGGTCTCGGTGCGGGTCGATGCGGCGGATGTCTTCTTCGACGATTTAGCCATGATGAATTCCTGCATTGCTGCGCCGACGGACGCGACGCAAAACGAAAAGGGCCGCATCGCTGCGGCCCTTTCACTGTACACGCTCTCGCGCTTATTTTTTTCGGAAGCGGTCTAAACGGACGACTTCTGCACCTTCGCCCGTTTTCGGTGCCTCGCCCTCGGCAGGCGTCTCTGGCGGTGCAGGCGGCGCGGCCAGGGCTTCAGCGGGAGTGGTCGCCGGCGGCGTGCTGGTTGCTGGAGCATCGGCGGCAGCGGCGGCTTCGGTCTCGAAGCTCAGGCCGAACTGCACGGACGGATCGTAGAAGCTCTTGATCGACGCGAAGGGCACGACCAGGCGTTCGGGGATTCCATTGAACGACAGACCGACTTCGAACCGGTCCTCGGTGACCGTGAGATCCCAGAACTGGTGTTGCAGGATCACCGTCATCTCTTCGGGATACTGGGCCAGCAGGCGAGGCGACAGCTTCACACCGTCAGCCTTCGAGATGAAGGTGATGAAGAAATGGTGCTCGCCCGGCAGGCCATGCTCGGCGGCATCGATCAATACCTTGCGCAACACGCCACGGAGGGCGTCACGGGCCAGCACGTCGTAGCGAATATGATCGGTCGGCATCGTTCGGCCCCGTCGCTTTCGTCTTGGTAGAGGATGTATCGGCAATTGTGGCGATGTCGGGAAAGCCGACTCGCGCCATCTGCCCCGCTTCATACGCCCATGTGCATCCGAGGTCAGCAGCCTTGAAAGCCCGCGGCCAGGGACGATGACTGCACTTTATATAGAAGAGTGGTGCGCCGCGATACAGAGCGAAAGCGTCTGGAGGCCATATCGGCCGAAAAACCAGACAAAATCGTTTGGCGCGGCGGCTGCTCCGGCCTAAACCGGGCGCATGCCCGCGAAGCCCCCGCCACTCTTGGCTGAAAGCCATGGAACTGCAACCCTGGCGCCTGTGGGATTGGGCGTGCTGTTCTTCGCATTTGCGAAGATGTCGCTGGCGGGATTCGGCGGCGTGCTGGTCTGGGCGCGCCGGGCCATTGTCGAGCAGCATCGCTGGATGACGGCGGAGGAATTCAACGAGACCTTCGCGCTCTGCCATTTTCTGCCGGGCCCCAACATCGTCAATCTCTCGGTCGTGTTTGGCGCCCGCATCCGCGGTGTGCCGGGCGCCATCGCCGCTTTCGCCGGGCTGCTCGGCCCGCCCGTGCTGATCGTGACGATCCTGGCGGTCCTCTATTCCCGCTACGGCGATCTGGAATCGCTGCGCCGCACACTGGCCGGTGTCTCCTGCGTTGCGGTCGGACTGCTGTTCGCGGTGGTGGCGCGGATGATGTTGCCGCTGTTGCAGAAGCGCGAACCGCTCAGCCTGCTGATGATGCTTGCGGTGTTCGTTGCGGTCGGCCTCATGCGCTGGCCACTACCAACGGTATTGCTGGTCTCGATTCCGGCAAGCGTTCTGCTCACCATAATCATCCGTCGCTGGGGCAGGGCGTGAACCAGACTGGTATCGGTACGCTGTGGACGATCGCCTGGACCTTCGGGGTAATGTCGCTCTTCGCCGTGGGCGGCGCAAATTCGGCGATTCCGGAGATTCACCGCATTGCGGTAGACGTCAATCATTGGCTTACAGACAAGCAGTTCGCCGATGTTTTTGCGATTTCGCAACTATCACCGGGGCCCAATGTCCTGATTGTCACGCTGATCGGCTACCAGGTTGCCGGCGTGCTCGGTGCGCTGGTAGCGACCTTGTCGATGTGCGGGCCGACTGCGGTCGTCGCCTATTATATAAGCCGTTTGCTCGCGCGTTCGACGCATGCGACATGGCCAGCAATTGTGCAGGCGGCACTTGTACCATTATCCATTGGTCTAATGGGGGCGAGTGGCCTCATCGTCATGAATTCCGCAGACACTTCTATAGTAGCGTATTCCGTCACCGCGGTTGCAGCCGTTCTGGCCTTTGCAACGCGCCTCAACCCGTTATGGTTGTTAGTTGGCGGCGGATTACTTGGTTTCGCTGGCATTCTCTGACGAAAGTGGCTAGGCAAGCCTTGACCACGGAGCCTGGGCGGGCTCTGAACGACGTTGAGCTATGATAGGCTCATGACTAGAGGGACGTACCAATGAGTGACGCGCCGAGCCACGCGCCGGAGAAATCTTTCTTGCCGAGTTGGGTCAAGGGCCCGCAGGATTTCATCGGCGGCCTAGCCCTGGTGGCAATTGCTGCATTTGCGTTGTGGGCATCAAGTGATCTGCAGGGCATGCATGGCTTCTCGTTCGGCGCAGGTACCGCGCCGCGGATGTTCGGCATTCTCTTGCTCGGTCTCGGCGCTGCCGTGATGGCGGTTGGCATCTTCACCGAAGGTCCGTCGCTGCAGAAGTTTCACTGGCGCGGCCCGTTCTTCGTCATGCTGGCGATCCTGTCTTTCGCGTTCTGCATTCGCCCGATGGGCATGATCTTCTCGGCGATGTCGAGCTTCCTCATCGCAGCACTCGGCTCGACCGAAACGCGCTGGCTCGAAACGGCCATCGTCGGTGCATGTCTCACGACATTCTGCGCCTTGCTGTTCCCGTATGCGCTGGGTCTGCCGCTGCAGATGTGGCCGACTTTCCTGATGCGCTAAGGACGAGGGCGTTATGGGCGATCTTTTTTCCAATCTGGGTCTCGGCTTCTCGACCGTTTTCCAATTCGTGCAGTGGGCGCCGCCTTTCCTGGGCGGGATGACCATTCCACTGCCGATGAACATTCTGCTGTGTCTGGTCGGCGCACTGGTCGGCACGCTGGTCGGCGTGTTGCCGGGCATCGGCACCATCGCCACCGTGGCGATGCTGCTGCCGATCACCTTCGGTCTGCCGCCGGTCGGCGCGCTGATCATGCTCGCCGGCATCTATTACGGTGCGCAGTATGGTGGTTCGACCACGTCGATCCTCGTCAACATCCCCGGTGAAGCCGGCTCGGTCGTCACCGCACTCGACGGCTTCCAGATGGCCAAGCAGGGCCGCGCCGGTCCGGCACTTGCCATCGCCGCCATCGGTTCGTTCTTCGCCGGCTGCGTCGCCACCGTTCTGATCGCGATCCTCGGCGCACCGCTCACCAAGCTCGCGCTGGCCTTCGGTCCGGCGGAATACTTCTCGCTGATGGTGCTCGGCCTGATCTTCGCGGTCGTGCTCGCCAAGGGCTCGGTGCTGAAGGCGATCGCCATGATCGTGTTCGGCCTGCTGCTCTCCATGGTGGGCTCGGACATCGAGACTGGCGCCTCGCGTATGTCGTTCAACATTCCCGAACTCGCTGACGGTCTTGGCTTCGCCACCGTTGCGATGGGTCTGTTCGGCTTCGCCGAAATCATCCGCAATCTCGATGCCGGCAGCGAAGAAGATCGTCAGCTGGTGCAGTCCAAGGTCACCGGCCTGATGCCGACCAAGGAGGATCTCAAGGTATCGACGCCGCCGATCCTGCGCGGCACGGTGCTTGGCTCGATCCTCGGCATTCTGCCGGGCGGCGGCGCGGTCATCGCGTCCTTCGCAGCCTACACCCTCGAGAAGAAGCTCTCCAAGAATCCGAGGAAGTTCGGCCGTGGTGCGATCGAAGGCGTTGCGGCGCCGGAAAGCGCCAACAACGCAGCTGCACAGACCTCGTTCATCCCGCTGCTCACCCTCGGCATTCCGCCGAATGCGGTGATGGCGCTGATGGTCGGCGCGATGACCATTCACGGTATCGTTCCGGGTCCGCAGGTGATGCAGAAGCAGCCTGATCTCGTCTGGGGCATGATCGCCTCCATGTGGGTCGGCAACCTGATGCTGCTCGTCATCAACCTGCCGATGGTCGGCATCTGGGTGCGCCTGCTGCGCGTCCCGTATCGCCTGATGTTCCCGTCGATCGTGGTGTTCTGCTCGATCGGTATCTATTCGGTGAACAATGCACCGATGGACGTCGTCCTTGCAGGCGTGTTCGGTCTCATCGGCTACTGGCTGATCAAGCACGACTTCGAGCCGGCGCCGCTGCTGCTCGGCATGGTGCTCGGCCCACTGATGGAAGAGAACCTGCGCCGTGCACTGCTCATCTCGCGCGGTGATGCGACGGTGTTCTTCACCCGTCCGCTGTCGGCGACCCTGATGGCAATCTCGGCCTTCCTGCTGATCCTTGCCGTGCTTCCTGCACTGCGAAAGAAGCGCGACGAAGTCTTCGTCGAATCGGAAAGCTAGCCCGATTAACTAAATTACTGCGTCACTCCGCCGCGGCCCGAAGTCGAATGGACTTCGGGCCGTTGCTTTGTATGAGTCCCGCGCAATACGTCGTATCGGCGGGCTATTTTGAACTGGGAGGCACAATATGAAGTCATTTAAGCGCATGCTTGCGATCGGTGGCCTGGCGACGCTCGCCGGTCTCGGCGCGGTTTCGACCAAGGCGCAAGCACAGGAATATCCGACCCGCCCCATTACCATGATCGTGCCTTTCGCTGCAGGCGGTCCGACCGACGTGATCGCGCGTATCGTTGCGTCCGAAATGTCGAAGACCCTCGGTCAGCAGATCATCATCGAGAACGTGGTCGGCGCCGGCGGCACCACCGGCGCGACCCGCGCTGCTAAGGCCACCAACGACGGCTACACCATCATCACCGGTCACATGGGCACCCATGCCGCCGCCGTGCCGCTGTATCCGAAGCTCGCCTATCATCCGGAGAAGGACTTCGAGCCCGTCGCACTGCTCGCCGGCACGCCGATCCTCATCCTCTCCAAGAAGGACTTTGCGCCGAAGGACCTCAAGGAATTCGTCACCTATGTGAAGGCGAATAACGAGAAGCTGAACATGGCCCATGCCGGTGTCGGCTCGGTGTCCTACTCGTCTTGCGAATTGCTCTCGTCGGTGCTCGACATCAAGCCGATCGGCGTGCCGTTCAACGGCACCGGCCCGGCGATGAACGCGCTGGTCGGTGGTCAGGTCGACTACATGTGCGACCAGATCGTCAACGCCGTTCCGCAGATCAAGGGCGGCACCATCAAGGCCTATGCGATCGCGACCCCCGAACGTAACGCGTCGCTGCCGGACGTCCCGACCACCAACGAAGCCGGCCTGCCGAAGTATCAGGCCTCGGCCTGGAACGCGATCTTCGCACCGAAGGGCACGCCCGCGGCGATCACCGCCAAGCTGAACGCGGCTGCCGCCAAGGCCCTCGACGACGAGAACGTCAAGAAGCGTCTGCTCGATCTCGGCTCGGATATTCCGAAGCCGGAAGCCCGCACCCAGGCGTCCCTGGGCACGCTGGTGAAGGACGAAGTCGCCAAGTGGTCGGCGGTGCTGAAGCCTGCCCAGTAAGCGGGAACCGTCCAACGGTTTGATTTAAGGGCCGGATTCGCGAGAGTCCGGCCCTTGTTCTTTGCGGGGAGGGGACACAGATTTCCGGGTATAATCCGGGAATCGGCGTGTCCCGGTTTCGGCCGAGGCGATAAGTTCGCCGGCTCACATCCGGCAAGAACGACCATGAACCAGTATCACGACCTGCTCGAACGCATCCTCAGCGACGGTGTCGAGAAGCACGACCGTACCGGCACCGGTACGTTGTCGGTGTTCGGCCATCAGACACGCTTCAAGCTCAGCGACGGCTTTCCTGTCCTGACCACCAAGAAGCTGTCGCTGAAGGCCATCATTCACGAGCTGCTCTGGTTCCTCGCGGGCGACACCAACATCAAATATCTCAAGGACCACGGCGTCTCGATCTGGGACGAATGGGCCGACGCCAATGGCGATCTCGGCCCGGTCTATGGATCACAGTGGCGCTCATGGCCGGCCCCGGACGGCCGCAGCATCGATCAGATCGCCAATGTGATCGACATGATCAAGCGTAACCCGGATTCCCGTCGGCTGATCGTCTCGGCCTGGAATCCGGCCGAGATCGAGAAGATGGCACTCCCGCCGTGCCACTGCCTGTTTCAGTTCTATGTCGCGAATGGCAAATTGTCGTGTCAGCTGTATCAGCGCTCGGCCGACGTCTTTCTGGGCGTGCCCTTCAACATCGCATCCTATGCATTGCTGACGATGATGATCGCGCAGGTCACCGGCTTGAAGCCCGGCGATTTCGTGCACACGCTCGGCGACGCGCATCTTTACTCCAATCATCTGGAGCAGGCGCGGCTGCAGCTGACGCGCGAGACGCGCAAACTGCCTGTCATGAAGATCAATCCCGACGTGAAGGACATCTTCGCGTTCCGCTATGAGGACTTCACGCTCGAAGGCTACGATCCGCATCCGCATATCAAGGCCGAGGTTGCGGTGTAGCCATGGCGCCCCTGTCACGATCAACGCTACAGGGGCTCGCTACAGCGAAGGTGAGCGATGCACGCTTGTTGTTTCAAAATAAGCGGTACTCAAACTCATATTATCTCTACGGCTATGGGGTCGAGCTAGGTTTGAAAGCTCGTATTGCTCGGCAGATTTCTGTAGAAACAATCCCTGACAAAGCTATTTTAACCGGATTTTTAGACCATCAAGTGGCGAGGCTAGTCGGTCTTGCAGGGCTCGCTGACGTTCTAAAAAGCGAGCGGCAGCTTCCAGCTTTCGACACGCGCTGGTCGGTCGTCGCTGAATGGTCGGTCGATTCCAGATATGATATGATCGATGCCGTTACGGCGGCTGCTATGGCAGATGCCGTGGAGCATCCGCAGCACGGAGTTATGAAATGGCTGCAACGTCACTGGTAGATGCTGATGTCGCAATGGGGCACGAATTGCTCGATATTCTTGATCGAGCGAAGTTCCCGGTAACAGGTGCAGCATGGATTTACTTTGCTGACGTCGATCAATGGCGATTGGTGATCCGAACTCCCAAAGCCGAAAAGGACTTATTGAGTTCACTGGCACAAGTTGCCGACGTAATGGACGCTGCGGGTGATTTACGAGCGCGATTAGACTTTTCGCGGGTCAAGTTAGTGCCGCCGAAAGACAAAATGTTAGCTGCGATGGGTAGTGTCGTTCGGGTCGACGGAAAAGCTGAGATTCGTTTCAGTCGAAATGTTGTTAACGGTGTTCTGATTGACGACGCTCTCATCTACCGATTGGCCGCCTAGGGTGCTTTCACAAATCCAGATCGTCCTCGTCTACGCCGTCGCCGAGAACGGCGTCATCGGCCATGACAACACCATTCCGTGGCGACTGAAATCCGATATGCAGCGCTTCAAGGCGCTGACCATCGGCAAACCCATCGTCATGGGCCGCAAGACCTTCGAGTCATTCCCGCGCCGTCCGCTGCCCGGCCGCACCAATATCGTCATCACCCGCAATGCGGATTACACGGCCGATGGCGCCGTCGTTGCCACCTCGCGCGAGGCCGCGCATGCCATCGCCATCGGAGATGCGCTGCGTCGATCGGTGACCGAAATCGCCATCATCGGCGGTGCTGAAATCTACGCGCAATGGATGCCGTTTGCGGATCGCCTCGAAGTGACCGAGGTCCATGCGGCTCCTGTGGGCGACACCAGGCTGCCACCGGTCGATCTCGCTGCGTGGGAAGAAACAGCGCGGGTTCGGCATCCCGCGGCGGGCGAGGACAGTGTCGATTTCTCCTATGTGACATATTGCCGGCGTAGCCTCCGTTAACCGCGTTTTTGGCCCGTTAACATTGAAAAACATGGCGTTGCGCTTAGCTCCCAGCGGGTGTGCCCCGCGTTGTAAGAGCAGGGGCGCTCCCCTATAAAGCCATGCAGAGATGGCGAGACCGGTATGTCCGGCCGCGCAGAGGAGAGTTTGAATGTCGTGGAAGAATCAAGGCGGAGGCCCATGGGGGCCCGGCCCGAAAGGACCCTGGGGATCGGGGCCGCAATCGTCCGGACCGAGGCCGCCTGATCTTGAGGATCTTCTGCGCAAGGGGCAGGACCGTCTGCAGTCGATGCTGCCCGGCGGCTTCATCAGCGGCATGGGTATCCTTCTCGTGCTCGTTGTGGCCGGTGCGATCTGGGGCCTGTCGGGTTTCTTCCGCGTGCAGCCCGACGAACTCGGTGCCGTGCTCCGTTTCGGCAAGCATGTCCGCACCGTGCAGCCCGGCCTGAACTATCATCTGCCTTATCCGATCGAGACCGTGCTGCTGCCCAAGGCGCTGCGCGTGGAAACCCTGTCGGTCGGCATGTCCATCCTCGAGGAAAGCGGCCGTCGCGGCCGCAGCGTGCGCGACATTCCCGAAGAGAGCCTGATGCTCACCGGCGACGAGAACATCGTCGATGTCGATTTCACGGTGTTGTGGCGCATCAAGCCTGACGGTGTCGGCAACTTCCTGTTCAACATCCAGAATGCCCAGGGCACCGTGAAGGCGGTGGCCGAAAGCGTGATGCGTGAAGTTGTTGGCCGCGCCAATATCCAGCCGATCCTGACCGGCGCGCGCACCACCACGGAAACCCAGGTGCAGGAGCTGATGCAGAAGACGCTCGACGGCTATGGCGCCGGCGTGCTGGTGCAGCAGGTGCAGTTGCAGAAGGTCGATCCGCCGTCCCAGGTCATCGACGCGTTCCGCGACGTGCAGGCGGCGCAGGCCGACGCCCAGCGTCTGCAGAACGAAGCGCAGACCTATACCAACCGCATCGTCCCCGACGCCCGCGGTCGCGCCGCGCAGATCCTGCAGGTCGCCGAAGGTTATCGCGAACAGGCGATTGCCGAGGCCAAGGGCCAGAGCGCGCGCTTCCTGAAGGTGTATGAGGAGTACAAGAAGGCGCCGGACGTGACCCGTCAGCGTCTCTATCTCGAAACCATGGAAAAGATCCTCCACGGCGCCGAGAAGCTGATCAGCGATCCCGGCCAGGGCGCTGGTTCGCAGGGCGTGGTGCCTTATCTTCCCTTGAACGAACTGACGCCGCGACGTCAGCCACCGGCGACATCTGGTCAGCCTCAGCAGAGCGGAGGCAACCGATGAAATCCGGTATCTCAGGTATCGTCGCACTGATCGTCGTGTTGGTGCTTGTCATTCTCGGCTTCGGCTCGCTGTACACCGTGCAGCAGACCCAGCAGGCCCTGGTGGTCCGACTGGGTGAGCCGGTGCGCGTGGTCACCGAGCCCGGCCTGAACTTCAAATGGCCGTTCGTCGACAGCGTGATCACCATCGACAAGCGCATTCTCGACTTGGAGAACCCCGCACAGGAAGTCATCGCCAACGACCAGCGTCGTCTGGTGGTGGATGCCTTCGCGCGCTATCGCATCAAGAACGCGCTGCGCTTCTATCAGAGCATCGGCACCATTCAGGGCGCCAACATCCAGCTGACAACGCTGCTGAACGCCGCCATGCGCCGCGTGCTCGGCGAGGTCAATTTCATCCAGATCGTTCGTGACGACCGCGAAGGCCTGATGAACAAGATCCGCGACCAGCTCGACCGTGAGGCCGATGGTTACGGCATTCAGGTGATCGACGTGCGTATCCGCCGCGCCGATCTGCCCGACGCCAACAGCCAGGCGGTCTATCAGCGCATGCAGACGGAACGTCAGCGTGAAGCGGCCGAGTTCCGCGCGCAGGGCGGCCAGAAGGCTCAGGAAATCCGCTCCAAGGCGGATCGTGAGGCAACGGTCATCATCGCCGACGCCAACGGACAGGCCGAAGCGATCCGCGGTGCCGGTGACGGCGAACGTAACCGTCTGTTCGCCGAGGCCTATGGCCAGGACGCAGACTTCTTCGCCTTCTATCGTTCGATGACGGCCTACGAGAACGGCCTGAAGCAGGGCGACACCCGCTACCTGCTGCGGCCGGATTCGGAGTTCTTCCGCTACTTCGCCAATCCGACCGGCAAGCCGGCTACGGCGACACCATAACGACCGGCCGCGCGGCGCAGACG
>NZ_JBIISY010000437.1:0-2631 GCF_044340795.1 Tardiphaga sp. | reverse complement strand
CAGAAGGCCGGCGTGAAGATGGTGCACATCCCCTATCCCTCCTCGCCCGCTGCCACCACCGCGCTGATCCGCGGCGATGTGCAGGTGGCATGCCTCCCCGCCATCGGCGTGACGCCGCAGCTGGCGACCGGGGCCGTGAAGATCCTTGCGGTGACCACGGCGCAGCGTTCACCATTCCTGCCGGATGTGCCGACGCTGAAGGAAAGTGGCGTCGATGTGCAGTCGGATGCGTGGAATGCGCTGGTCGGTCCGGGTGGACTGCCGAAGGATGTGGTGGCCGCGATCAATGCGGAAGTCCGCAAGACGCTGACGGAGCCGGCGGTGATCGAGAAGCTGAAGGCGCAACTGATCACGCCGTCGCCCACCACGCCGGAGGAATTGAAGAAGCGCATGAGTGACGAGAAGGCGCTGTGGGCCGATGTGATCAAGGCGGCGGGGATCAGGATCGAGTGAGGTCTTAACCTCTCCCCGCCCTTTTGCGGGGAAAGGTTAAGAAGGCTGCCGTTCCTAACATCCATTCAGTCGGTCGAAATCCGACGCAGCATGCCGTTCGCGTAAAAACTCGCCCGGCGCACCACTGGTGCGGTTGACGATGCGGCCGCGTGCGACCGCGGGGCGCGCGGCGATGGATCGGTACCAGCGCAGCAGATGCGGGTATTGCTCGACGGCCAAAAATTCATGCGTGTTGTAGACGCCGTAGAGACTGCCGGGATGCCATGGCCAGACCGCCATGTCGGCGATCGTGTACTGCTCACCCGCGAGGAATTCATGCGACGCCAGATGCGTGTCCAGGACATGCAACTGGCGTTTGACCTCCATCGCGTAGCGATCGATGGCATATTCGATCTTGAACGGCGCATAGGCATAGAAATGCCCGAGGCCGCCGCCGACGAATGGCGCCGTGCCCATCTGCCACATCAGCCAGTTGAAGGTCTCGGTGCGCGCCCGACGTTCGGTCGGCAGGAACGCGCCGAACCGCTCGGCAAGATAGACAAGGATCGAGCCGCTCTCGAACACCGGCAATGCAGGGCTGATCGAGTGATCCACGAGTGCCGGAATCTTCGAATTCGGATTGATGCCGACGAAGCCGCTGCCGAACTGATCTCCGCTGAAGATGTCGATCAGCCAGGCATCGTATTCGGCATCCGAATAACCCGCCGCCAACAGTTCCTCGAGCATGATCGTCACTTTCTGCCCGTTCGGCGTCCCCTGCGAGTAGAGTTGCAGCGGATGCACGCCGACCGGCAGCGTGCTGTCGAAGGTTGCGCCCGACACCGGACGGTTCGACCGACCAAACGCGCCGCCATAGACCTTCGCCTGGGTCCAGACTTTGGGCGGCACATAGCCCGATGGCTGGTTCTGCAGGGTGTCGCTCATGGTTCGCTCCTTTGCGTCAGGCACGTGTTGCTTCGTCGAACGCCTCGAGGGCACGGGTGGAGTAAACGAGCGCGGCACCCGCATTCATCGCGACCGCAACGCCAAGTGCTTCGGCCAGTTGCTCGCGGGTGGCGCCGGCTCTGACGGCTTCGTTGCTATGGATCGAGATGCAGCCGTCGCAGCGCGTGGTGACCGCAACCGCCAGCGAGATGAGCTGACGTGTCTTCTCGTCCAGATGCGCGGTCTTGCGGCCGGCACCGGATGCGGTCAGGTAGCCCTTGAGCGTATCGGGCGACAGCTGCTGCAGCTTGCCGACATTGGTCATGAGATGATCGCGATTGGCATTCCAGTCCATGTTGGACTCCTTCGATGTATGGCTATGGGGTGCGGATGGTGCTCGGCAGCGCGCGGCAGGTTCAGGCGGCGGATTTCACATCCGCCAGCGAGGGATAATCGAGATATCCCTCGGCGCCCTGGCTGTAGAAAGTCTCCGCGTTCGCCTCGCTCAGCGGCGCGTCTTCGCGCAAGCGATGGACCAGATCGGGATTGGCGATGAAGGCGCGACCGAAGCTGACGGCGTCGGCCAGACCACTGTCGAGCACGGACTGGGCGCGCACGAGGTCGTAGTCGCTGTTGAGGATGATCGGTCCGTCGAAATGCGGGCGCATCATCGGCGACTGATGCGGCACGTCGGACGCGACGAACGCGCCATCGGGAATTGCCTCCTTCAATTCCAGGAATGCGATCCCGATCGTGTTCATCCGCTTCGCCGCCGCCACGAAGAGCGGGGTCGGATCGCTGTCGTCCACGCCCCAGACCTCGCCGTTCGGAGACAGACGGACGGCCGTACGGTTGGCGCCCACGGCGCCCGCCACCGCGCGCGTCACCTCGTCCAGCAGACGCAGGCGGTTGTCGATGCTGCCGCCATAGTCGTCGGTGCGGAGATTGCCGCTGTTGCGCAGGAACTGATCGATCAACATGCCATTCGCGGCGTGGATCTGAACCCCGTCGAAACCGGCCTCCATGGCACGATGTGCTGCACGGGCGAAATCGGCGACGATGCCGGCGATCTCCGCCGGCGCGAGCGGGCGCGCCCGCACCGCGGGCCTCGGTCCGTCATAGGTCCAGGCGTCGACCGGCGAGATGGTGGCACTGGATGAGACAGGCTGCTCGCCGATCACGGACGGATGTCCTGCGCGGCCCGTATGCGCCAACTGGGCGATGATCAGGCCACCGCGGTCGTGGACGGCGCGC
>NZ_JBIISY010000213.1:0-9823 GCF_044340795.1 Tardiphaga sp. | reverse complement strand
ATGAAGATCACGAAGATGGCCGACAGCGAGGAATCCTTGATCGTGTACAGCGCGAGCGGCATCCAGGCGAGCGGCGAGATCGGTTTGAGCACCTGGATGAACGGATCGAGCGCCTTGTTCATCAGCGGCGACATGCCGATCAGGAAGCCGAGCGGGATCGCGACGAGGACGGCAATCAGATAGCCGAGCCCGACCCGGCCGATGGAATAAGCGAGCTGGATGCCGAGACCCTTGTCGTTGGGGCCGTTGTCGTAGAACGGGCGCTTCAGATGCTCCCAGAGCTTTGCGCCGACATCGAGCGGCCCGGGCATCGCGGATTTGCCCTGGGTCGCAGTGATGCCCATCAGGCGTGCGTATTCCGGCGACATGGTCGTCGTGCTCGCGCTCTGGCGCGTGGCGAGATGCCAGGTGCCGAGAAAGGCGAGGAACAGGCCGATGGACACGACGGCCGCGCGGAAGCGGAGGGATTTTGTCATTCAGATTGTTCTCTGGTCATCACCACACACTCGCTTGTCATCCCCGCCTAGCGCACCGAAGGTGCGCGCGGAGCGGGGATCCAGTAGACACCGCACTCCCAATTCGAGCGCGAACCTCACAATCTGTGTTTACTGGGTCCCCGCTTTCGCGGGGACGACAGGCAGAGTGCTCGGATTCTCATGACGCCTTCTTGATCTTGAAGCTCGCCACATACTCTTCCGGCTTGGTCGGATCGAACGCCTTGCCCATCACCGCGAACGACTTGTAGGCCGTCGTCGGCGGCGTCAGTCCCATCTCCTTCATCACCTTGCCGGTATCCGTCGCGAGATAGATCTGTTCGGCCACGGCCTTGTAGTCGACGTCGCCCTTGATCTGTCCCCAGCGCTTCATCTGGGTCATCATCCACACCGCAAAGCTCTGCCAGGGGAACGGATCGAAATCGACGCGCTTGGGGTCCTGCTTGATGCCGCCGAGCCCGTCCGCATAGGTGCCGGTGAGCACCTGCTCCAGCACCACCGGCGGCGCGTTGAGATAGGCCGCCGGCGCAATCGCTTCCGCGATCGACTTGCGGTTCTCCGCCTTCGACGCATAGGCCGTGGCATCGACGATGGCGCGCGTCAGCGCAGCGAATGAGTTCGGCGCCGTGGTGATGAATTCCTTCGAGGCCGCGAAGGAGCAGCAGGGATGCCCGTCCCAGATTTCCTTTGACAGGATGTGCATGAAGCCGACGCCGTCATAGATCGCGCGCTGGCAGATATTATCGGGCGCCAAGAAACCATCGATATTGTCGGCGCGCAGATTGGCGACCATTTCCGGCGGCGGCACCGAGCGCAGCTGCACGTCGGTGTCGGGATCGATGCCGTGTTCGGCGAGATAGTAGCGCAACAGATAGTTGTGCATCGAATAGTCGAACGGAATGGCGAGCTTGAAGCCCTTCCAGTCCTTCGGATCGCGCTTGTCCTTGTGCTTCATGGCGAGCGTGATGCCCTGCCCGTTGATGTTCTCGATCGCCGGCACAGTGAAAGGGATCGGCTGCGAACCGAGGCCGAGCGAAATCGCGATCGGCATCGGCGCCAGCATGTGCGAGGCGTCGTATTCCTTGTTGATGGTCTTGTCGCGGATCACGGCCCAGCCGGCGGTCTTCACCACTTCAACATTGAGCCCCTGCTTCTTATAGAAGCCCAGCGGATCGGCCATGATGATCGGCGTCGCGCAGGTGATCGGAATGAATCCGACCTTGAGATCGGTCTTCTCCAGTTTTCCCGCGCCCTGCGCGAAGACTTCGGTCGCCGTCTTGATCGGGAAGAACTGCGACAGCGCCGCCAGCGCCGAGGATGCGCCCACCGACTGCAGGAATGCGCGCCGCGTCGCCTGCTGCGGGAAGATCTGGCGCATCACGGCGGAGGCGATCACGCCCTCGTAGCGCTTTTCCTCGGTCTCCGGGATGTCGCACTGAAGCCGCAAGGAAGCCGCATGGCTGGCCTCGCTGTCGTGCTGTCCGCAGCTGCAGCGGCCCAGGCGGCGATCGGGGTCGAACGGATTGTCGAATGTGGACATTGTGACTCCTCCGGTGATGCTCCCAAGGAGTATTCAAGGAGTGTGCCAGCCCCGGCGGTGCCGAGAAGTCCAAGTGCCGCAGGCGTTTTCGAGCTTCGTTGGAAATCACGAGATTTCGTGCTACACGAGATTTCGTAGCCCGATTACGACATCTCGGAGTCCACCATGGATGCGCCGGTCCGCGAGCCCGATCTGCGGCTGATCGCTTTCGATTACGCCATCGAGCCGACCTTGCTGCTCGATCCGCACAGTGACGCGATCATCGACGGCAATCTCGCCGCCTGTACCCTGCTCGGCTATGACCGCATGACCCTGCGCGAGATCAAGATCAGCGCGCTGCATGCCGGGCAGCTGCCCGCCCTCATCGTGTTCACCCAGGCCGTACTCGCCAAGGGCAGCTACTTCACCCGCACGCTCACGCCGCGCCATGCCACCGGCCAGCCGCTGCAGCTCGAATATGCCGGCGCAGTGCTGGAGGTCGGCGAGCGTCTGCTGATCTCACTCACGCTGAGCGATCTCGAAGAACGCCGCCGCCGCCATGTCGATGCCGATGCCGAAGACTACATGCATGGCGGCATCGCCGCCTGGCAGCGGGTCGAGCGCGTGTTCCAGGATATCGAGCGGGAAAACCAGCTGATCCTGCGCGCGGCGGGTGAAGGGATCTATGGCGTCAATGCCGAGGGCAAGGCGACCTTCGTCAATCCCGCCGCCGAACGCATGCTGGGCTGGACGGCGGAGGAACTGGTCGGCCGCGAGATCCACGCCATCATGCATCACAGCCACGCCGATGGCAGCCACTATCCCGATCACGACTGCCCGATCTATGCGGCCTTCCGCGACGGCGCCGTGCACAAGATCGACAATGAGGTGTTCTGGCGCAAGGACGGCACGCCGGTCTGGGTCGAATACACATCGACGCCGATCCGCGACCGCCACATGGTGGTCGGCGCGGTCATCGTGTTCCGCGATGTCAGCCAGCGCCGCGAGGCGGATGAGAAACTGCATGCGGCGCTCACCGAAGTCGACCGCCTGCGCGAGCGTCTCGAACTCGAAAACGCCTATCTGCAGGAGGAAATCCGCATCGAGACCAATCCGCGCGGCATCATCGGGCAGTCGGCAGCGATCCAGCAGACGCTGCGACAGGTCAAGCTCGTGGCGCCCACCGCCGCCGCGGTGCTGATCACCGGCGAGAGCGGCACCGGCAAGGAGCTGATCGCCCGCGCCATCCATGAAGCCTCCGGCCGCGCGCACCGCCCGCTGATCCGCGTGAACTGCGCCGCCATCCCGCGTGAACTGTTCGAGAGCGAATTCTTCGGCCATGTGCGCGGCGCCTTCACCGGTGCTGTGCGCGACCGCATCGGCCGTTTCGAACTCGCCGATGGCGGCACACTGTTTCTCGACGAAGTCGGCGAGATCCCGCTGGAGCTGCAAGGCAAGCTGCTGCGCGTGCTGCAGGAGGGCAATTTCGAGCGCGTCGGCGAGGAACGCACGCGGGATGTCGATGTCCGCGTCATCGCGGCCACCAATCGCAATCTCAAGCAGGAGGTGCAGCGCGGACGGTTTCGCGAGGACCTGTATTTCCGGCTCAACGTCTTCCCCGTGGAATCCGTGCCGCTGCGCGATCGCCGCGAGGACATCCCCCTGCTCGCGCAACACTTCCTGCTCAGCGAAAAACTGAGTTCGGACCTGCGTCTCTCGGAAGGCGATGCGCGCAAACTGACGCGCTACGACTGGCCCGGCAATGTGCGCGAGCTGCAGAACGTGATCGAGCGCGCGGTGATCCTCGCGCAGAACGGCCGCCTGCGCATCGACCTGCCCGACAGCGCCGGCCCGCAAGCGGCCACAGGCCCGCGCGCGAAATCTGAGGTGCGGCCGACGGTGATGACATCCGGCGAGCTGCGCGACCACGAGCGCAGCAACATCCTCGCGGCGCTCAGCGCGACATCCGGAAAAATCTTCGGACCCGGCGGCGCGGCGGAGTTGCTGGACATGCGACCGACGACATTGTCCTCGCGCATGAAGGCACTCGGGATCGAAGCACCGCGCGGACAGCGATAACCAACCTTGTCCCGGGCGCGATGCAATGCGCAGCATTGCTTCGCAGAACCGGGACCGTACCGAACTCCGGCGCTTGATGCGGTCCCGGCTCTGCGAAGCGGCATAAGAATGCCGCATCGCGTCCGGGACAAGATAGGAGTGCAATGCACTAAGTCCGCGCGGCGAAACGACTCGCGCAGACGTGGCATGCGTTGTTTCGTTGCCACGCGAATTGACCGGCCCAGAACGCCTCGACATACTCTCTCGCAAGACGAGCAATCAGACTCGTTGCATGCGGGAGAAGACGATGGCGCAAGCAAGTGCTGCCGAGCAACGTCCGTGGCCGGCCGTCTCGCTCGCCGAAAGTCATCGCCTCCTCACCGCGCCCGGCGCGCCCTATGAAATGGAAACCGCGCAAGTCCGTGGCCGCCCGGTGCGCGTCTACAAGAACGCGCATCGCGACCTGCGCGCCATTTTCGAGGCCAGCCGCCAATGGAACGATCGTGTCTTCATCGTCTACGACAATGAGCGCCTGACCTTCGACGCCCATTTTCGCGGGGCATCTGCGCTGGCCTGGCGGCTCGCCGAGGATTTCGGCGTGCGCAAGGGCGATCGCGTCGCCATTGCCATGCGCAATTTTCCGGAATGGCCGATCGCCTTCTGGGCGGCGGTATCGATCGGCGCCGTGGCGGTGCCGCTCAATGCCTGGGGCACCGGCGATGACCTCGCTTACGGTCTGCGCGATTCCGGCGCACGTGTCGCCGTCGTCGATGCCGAGCGGCTGGCGCGCCTCACTGCACACGGCGGCAGTGACGCGCGATTGATTGCCGTGCGCACGCCGCGAAAAGATCTCGGCGCGGCGACGGCGCTCGAAGACCTGATCGGATCGCCCGCCGGCTATGCCGCGCTGCCCGACCGCGCGCCGCCGGACAACGGTATCGCGCCGGATGACGACGCCACCATCCTCTACACATCCGGCACCACCGGCCGGCCCAAGGGTGCCCTGGGTACGCATCGCAACGTCGCCTGCAACCTGATGAACATCACCTTCGCGGCCGCCCGCGCCGCCATCCGGCGCGGCGACGCCCTGCCCGCGCCGCCGGCTGCACAGAAAGCGATCCTGCTGCCGGTGCCGTTCTTCCATGTCACCGGCTGTCATTCGGCGATGATCCCGGCCCTCGCCAATGGGGCGAAGATCGTGCTGATGTACAAATGGAATGCCGAGACCGCGCTCGAACTGATCGAGCGCGAGCGCGTCAACGGCATGTCGGGCGTGCCGTCGATGACATGGCAGCTCATCGAGTCGCCGGACTTCGCGACCCGCGATCTGTCCAGCCTCGAAGGCCTCTCCTATGGCGGCGCCGCCGCAGCCCCCGAACTGGCGCGAAAAATCGCCGCGCTGTTTCCCGGCCGTTTTGCCGCGCAAGGCTATGGCGCGACCGAGACATCATCGGTCTCCACCTCCAACAGCGCCGAGGACTATCTCGCGCGGCCGGACTCGGTCGGCCCCGCGGTGCCCGGCTGCGACCTGCGGGTGATCGGCGCCAATGGCGAGATCCTGCCCGCGGGCGGGATCGGCGAACTCGAAATCTACGGCGCCAATGTCGTCAAGGGCTACTGGAACAACCCCACCGGCACCGCCAACGCCTTTCGCGACGGCTGGTATCGCACCGGCGACATCGTCCGCATGGATGAGGAGGGTTTCGTCTATCTGCTCGACCGCGCCAAGGACATGCTGATCCGCGGCGGCGAGAACATCTATTGCGTCGAGATCGAGGACGCGCTGCTGGCGCATCCCGACATCATCGATGCCGCCATTGTCGGCATGCCGGACCGCGTGCTCGGCGAGGTCGTCGCCGCCGTCGTGCAGCCACGCCATGGTGCCGCGCTGACGGAGGCGGACATCCTCGCCCATCTGCGGCCGCGCGTGGCGGCGTTCAAGCTGCCGGTGCATATCGACATCCGCCGCACCGAGCTGCCGCGCACGGCCAGCGGCAAGATCATCAAGACGCGTCTGCGCGAAGAATTGCTCAAACAGGCCTGACAACAGGCCGATGCACCCCGGGAGGTGACGATGAAGCGATTGGTTTCGACACTGGCCGTTCTCTCCACCACATGCCTGCTCGCCGGCGGCGCGCTCGCGGCCGACAAGAAATACAGCGAGGGCGCGACGGATACCGAGGTCAAGCTCGGCCAGACCATGCCCTATAGCGGCCCGCTGTCGATCCACGGCATCCAGGGCCGCACCGAAGTCGCTTACTTCAAGATGCTGAACGAGGAGAAAGGCGGCATCAATGGCCGCAAGATCAACCTGATCTCCCTCGACGACGCCTTCTCGCCGCCGAAGACAGTGGAGCAGACGCGCAAGCTGGTGGAGGATGACGGCGTGCTGGCGCTGTTCGGCTCGTCGGGCACCGCCGCCCAATCGGCCGTGCAAAAATATCTCAACGGCAAGGGCATCCCGCAGCTGCTGCTCTCCACCGGCGCCAATAAATGGAATCAACCGAAGACCTTCAAATGGTCGACGCCCGCCTTCCATCTCTACGGCACCGAAGGCGAGATCCTCGCGAAGTATCTGTTGTCCACCAAGCCGGACGCAAAGGTCGCGATCCTGATGCAGAACGACGATTTCGGCCGCGACTATGTGGCCGGCTTCAAGAAGGGCCTCGGCGACAAGGCCGCGAAGATGATCGTCAAGGAAGTGCCCTATGAACTGACCGATCCGACGCTGGACTCGCAGATCGCGCAGCTGAAATCATCGGGCGCCGATGTGTTCTTCAATGTCTCGCTCGGCAAGGCCTCGTCGCAATCCTTCAAGAAGGCCTATGAGCTCGACTGGAAGCCGCTGCAGCTGGTGGTCAGCCCGTCGGTCGGCCGCCAGTTCCTGGAAGCCGCCGGCCTCAATGCCGTCACCGGCATCATCGCCGCCACGCCCTACAAGCAGGTATCGAGCCCCCGCTTCGCCAATGATCCCGACGTGCTCGCCTATCAGGCCTTCATGAAGAAGTATCTGCCCAATGAAGACCCGAAGAACGAGATCGGCTTCGCCGTCTATTCCTTCGCCTATGTGATGGGCAAGATCATCGAGGCCTGCGGCGACGAGCTGACGCGCGAGAACCTGCTCTATCACGCCACGCATCTGACCGATCTCAAGGCGCCGTCGCTGCTGCCCGGCACCACCTATAATACGAGCCCGGACAATTACGTGCCGTTCAAGCGCCTGGTGGTGCAGAAATTCGACGGCCAGGACTGGGTGGAGCTGCAGGCGGTGACGGTGGAGTGAGGCTGAGGCGCGTAGCCCGGGTGGAGCGCAGCGTAACCCGGGGACCGGCGACATGCGGATGCTCCGAATCCCGGATGACGCTGCGCTCCATCCGGGCTACAAATCCGCGCCTTACTTCAGCGCCGCCTCCACCTTCGCGATCCCCGCATTCGCGCACACCTCGTCCTTCTCGCCGCCCGGTGCGCCCGAGACGCCGATGGCGCCGATAATCTCGTTCCCCGCCTTGATCGGCACGCCGCCGCCGACGGCGACGACGTTCGGGATCTGGCGCAGATAGGCATTGGCGGGATCGGCGGTCACCTTCATGAATTCCAGCGAGGTCTGGCCGCGGGTGCGCGAGGTCCAGGCCTTGAGCCGGCTGAACTCCATCGTATGCGGATTGGTGCCGTCGCCGCGCAGCTGCGCCGCGACATTGCCGGCCTTGTCGACGATGGTGATGGAGACCTTGTAGCCATCCTTGGTGCATTGCTCGAGCGTGCCCTGGATGATCGCCATGGCGAGGCCCATGGAGATGTTCTTCTCGGTCTCCGGCGCCTGTGCCGCGGCCGGTGCCGCAAGCCCGATGGCGGACGCCATGACGGCGGCGATGATCAGTGAACGCATGTGTTTCCCCCTTTGTTGTTGGCCTGAGGGAAACACTGCGCTGTGCGGTTTCATCCGCGCGGTCCCCGCAAATTCGTTGCTGCGATGCAACCGGCCGCGCCGCTTGCAACCTCCGCGAATAGGCATATAGTCCCCGCATGGCACATCCCTTCAATCCCCTCTTCAACCACGGGCCCCGCGTCCACGACGCCTCCGAGGAGCCTGTGCTGCGTCTTCGCGTGACTGCTGATGAGGACAGCGGGCCGCCTCCCGTTCCCGGCCGCCCGAAGGGCTGCAAGCGGCTGCACACCAATGCCACGGTGGCGGCGGTGCGCCGGCTGATCGAGCAGACGCCGCTGAGCTACAAGCAGATCGCGGCGAAGACCGGCGTGAGCCACGGCACCGTCAGGGTCTGGACACGGGACAATGGTTGGACGCGTCACCCGCTTGCACCTGTGGCCAGCGAGACGGTACCGGGCGCTCGCGCCGGCCGCCGGCTGAAACTGCGTGTGCTGCGCGAGAAGTTGTACACGCTGGCAGAGCGCTGCGTGACCCAGCTGTGGAATAGCCCGGCGGTCGATCTGGACCGGCTGATCGCAGCGATGCAGGTGGTGAAGATGGCGCGCCTCGAAGCCACGCCGCGCCGCCGCCAGCGAAAGCATCTGGATTCGCCGGCACGTACCGGCCAGTACTGGATTGATCGCGACACCGCGATCCGCACCGCGTTGAAGGAGATGCGCCGGAGCGGCGTCAGGATCGAGCACATCCCCGATGAAGCGATGGCGCTGCTGGAAGAGGCGTACACGCCGCCGGAGCGGGACAATCCCGCGTTCCGGCCGCGAGGACCGCGGCGACGAAGATAAGCGCGGAAAACGGTGTATCCGAGATCCCGGCTCCGCCGATGGATCGCAGCCTATCCGCAGCAGGGCTCGCTCGCCTTCGGCCCGCAGCAGGGCGATCGCTGCTCCTCCAGCCAGCGATCGCGCGGCTTGCAGCTGCTCGGGCGCGCCGAGAGCGGCACGCGGACGATCCCGCCATCCACGCTGATCGCATCGGCCTTGTAGAGCTGCATCGGCGCCACGCCATCGCTGACTTCGAAGGTCAGCCGCGCCTCGGTAGGAAACGGCACGCTCTGCGCCACCTTGCCCATGATCGCGAGAAACCTGCTGACCGGCATATGGCCGCGATGGTCTTCGACAATGTCCCAGAGCTGGATGAATGTCTCCTGCCAGCTTTCCGGATTGGCGCCGCAGTCGAGCGCGTTGAAGGCGCCCGTCTTCACTTCGGTCACATGATAGCTCGGCCGCACATCCCGGCCGTCATAGTGAAACACCAGCGCCTTGTCCTCGTGACCCGCCAGGCCGCAGAACAGCGAAGCCATCGACAGCTCCTCGGTTGAATCCTGCGCAGAAACGGGGTTGGCAGCAGCCGTCATCTCGACTATCCTCATTTTGATATTTGTTGAAATATAGGATCGTCGATGGACGAACGTCAAGCCACCCTCGCCTTCGGCGCGCTGTCGCAGGAGACGCGCCTGAACATCGTGCGCATGCTGGTGATCGCCGGGCCGGTGGGCATGGCGGCCGGCGCCATCGCTGACAAGGCCGGCGTCGCGCCGTCAAATGTGTCGTTTCACCTGAAGGACCTCGAACATTCCGGCATGGTCAGCTCGCGCCGGGAGGCGCGGTCGATCATCTATTCCGCCAATTACGAGACGCTCTCCAGCCTGATCCAGTTTCTCATGAAGGACTGCTGCGCGGGCCATCCCGAGATCTGTACGCCCGCGCTGGCCGCGTCGTGCTGCCCGCCGGCCAAGGCGACGAAGCGCAAAAAGGCGCTGCAGGTGTCATGAGCAGGTTCGAGCGCTATCTCTCCGTCTGGGTGGCC
>NZ_JBIISY010000435.1:0-2642 GCF_044340795.1 Tardiphaga sp. | reverse complement strand
CGCGAAGCGGATGCGGTCTATTTCCTGTCCGATGCGCGCCAGCACAAGGATGACGAGATCCGGCAGAATCCGAACGTCAACCTCTCCTTCGCCGATGCAGGCGACCAGAAATACGTGTCGGTCAGCGGCACGGCGTCGGTCTCCAATGATCGCGCCAAGATCAAGGAGCTGTTCACCACCACGGCCAAGGCATGGTGGGACAATGCGGATGATCCGAATATCCGCGTGCTGAAGTTTTCGCCCGATGAGGCCGAGTATTGGGACTCGCCGGGTACTGTGATCAGCTATGTGAAAATGGCGACAGCGGCTGTGACGGGATCGCGTCCTGACATCGGCACCAATCGCAAGGTGGCGATCTGATGATCCGCGCCGCACCAGGCAGTCCGCCGGTAGAGGAGCCCCCGATTACGCCGGGCAAGCCTTCCGAGCCGCCACAGGAAAGTCCGCCGGGAAGCCCGCGGCCCGAAGTGCCGCCGCCGGTTCATGATCCTGACAAGCCAACGCGGCCTGATGAGCTACCTGGTGATTTGCCGCCCGATATACCGATGCCGAACCCGGATGAGGCTCCGGGCCAGCGGCCGCCGGTGATGTAGTACTGACGCTACTAAACAAACGGTCTGAACGTGCCATGAACAATGCACGTTCAGACCGTTATCTTGCGTGAAATAAATACGACTGTGGCTTCGCGGGCCGCCACATTCCGGCCCCATGCTTATTCGTTCATCAGCGTGCCGATTTGTTCGGCCGACATTTTTTTGTTGAAGTATTCTTAGCGAGGGGCCCAAGCTCATCATGACAAAACTTCGTCTCGTCCTGCTGGCGACGACTGCGTTCGGTGTGACGCAGATCGCGACGACAGCATCCTACGCATCCTCATCCGATGCGCCGATCCTGCTCGCGCAGGCCGCCCCGCCTGCCGCGGAAGGCGAGCCGAAGGGTGCTCCGAAGGGACCGCCGCCCGGTGCTGCGCCACGGCCCGCGCCGCCGGCAGCTGCGCCCCCTGCTGCCGCGCCGCGCGAGGCTCCACCAGCCGCGCGCCCGACACCGCCTGCACCGCCAGCCGCTGCTCCGGCCCCTCGTGCGGAGCCGCCGGCTGCGCCACGTCCGACGCCACCTGCGCCGCCCGCGGCTGCACCATCGCGTCCGGCACCTGAGGCTGCTCCGCCGGCTCGTCCGACACCTCCGGCTGCTGCTCCGGCGCCTCGCGCCGAACCGCCAAAGGCGCCGACGCCACCTGCTGCTGCCCGCCCCGAGCGCCGCGAGGCGCCGGCCGGCACCGAGCGTCGAGAACGCCCGGATGGTGAGCGCCGCGAGCCCGGTGCGCGTCCGACGCCGCCGGCCACGCCACCTGCTGCGCAGACCCCGGCACAGCCTGCAACGCCGCCGGCTGCTCGTCAGGCTCCTGCGACAGCTCCAACCCCAGCAACACCTCCTGCGGCCACGCCGCCGGCAGCCTCTACTCCGCCTGCCGCAGCTCCTGCTCCGTCGGCGACCCCGCCGGCCGGCACGCCGCCATCCGGCCGCCCCGGTGGTCCGGAAGGCCGCGAAGGCGGTCGTCGTGGCGAAGGCCGGCCGGGTGCGCCCGGCGCGACCGCGCCCGGTGCGCCTGCCGCTCCTGGCACGCCGCCCGCCGCAGCCGCTCCCGGCGCTGCACCGGCGACGCCGCCCACCGCGGCAGCTCCCGTGGCTCCGCCTCCGACACCGAGTGCAGCGCCCGTCGTGGTCGCGCCCGGCGGTGGCAACATCAAGGTCGTGCAGCCGCCGGCACCGCAGGTGACCGCGCCGATCCCGCCCGCGCCGCCGCCTGCCGCGGCGACGTTGACGCCGATCGCGCCCGGCGCCGCTCCGCAGGGGCCGCGTCGTCTCGATGACTTCCGCAGCGAGCGCCGCGAACGTCAGGAGGGTGGTCGCACCATCATCACCGAGCCTGGTCGCGTCATCGTGCAGGATCCGAGCGGTCAGTCCTTCATCCGCCACAACGAGGTCGATCGCTTCCGTTATGGCGCACGGGACATCCGCACCCAGCGCGTCGGCAATGAGGATCGCACCATCGTCGTGCGGCCGGACGGTTCGCAGATCATCACGGTGGTCGGCAATGACGGTCAGCTGATGCGTCGTATCCGCAGGGATCGTGATGGTCGCGAGATCATCATCATCGACAATTCGTTCGATGGTCCCCGCGGTGGCCCGCGTGGTCCGCGCGGCTTCTATGTGGACCTGCCGCCTCCGATGATCCGCATTCCGCAGAACCGCTACATCGTCGATTACGATCAGGCCTCGCCCGATCTCGTCTACGATACGCTGATCGCACCGCCGGTGGATCGCATCGAGCGTCGCTATACGCTGGATGAAATCCGCTACAGCCCGATGGTGCGCCAACGCATGCCGTCGATCGATCTCGACTCGATCAATTTCGAGACAGGATCGTGGGACATCTCCCCCGACCAGGCCTCGAAGCTGCAGGTGATCGCGGATGGTCTCAATCGTGCCATCTCGCGTAATCCGCGTGCGGTGTTCCTGATCGAGGGTCATACCGACGCGGTCGGCTCCGATGTCGACAATCTGTCGCTGTCGGATCGTCGCGCGCAGTCGGCAGCCGAATTGCTGACCCAGCAATTCCAGGTGCCGGCGGAGAACCTGAC
>NZ_JBIISY010000436.1:0-2642 GCF_044340795.1 Tardiphaga sp. | reverse complement strand
GAAGAGCGGTCGGTTCACACCGACCGCCCCTCTTGCATCGGATGCGATGGCTTACATCGTGCCTGGGAACGAACCGCCGTCGAGCAGGATGTTCTGCCCGGTGATGAAGCCGGCCTTGGCGCTGCACAACCAGGCGCAGGCCTGACCGAACTCGTCCGCTTCACCGAAACGACCGGCCGGATTCTCGCTGGCGCGCTGCTTCAGGATTTCCTCCACCGACTTGCCGCTGTTCTTCGCCTGACCGGCGGCAACGCCGCGGATGCGGTCGGTGTTGAACGGGCCGGGGAGCAGGCCGTTGATGGTGACGTTGTTGCGCACGGTCTTGCGCGACAGGCCGGCAACAAAGCCGGTGAGGCCCGAGCGCGCACCATTCGACAGGCCGAGCACGTCGATCGGTGCCTTCACGGCGGCCGAGGTGATGTTGACGATGCGGCCGAACTTGCGCTCCATCATGCCATCCACCGTTGCCTTGATCAGCTCGATCGGCGTCAGCATGTTGGCATCGACGGCCTTGATCCAGTCGTCGCGCGTCCAGTTGCGGAAATCGCCGGGCGGCGGGCCGCCGGCATTGTTGACGAGAATGTCGATCTGGCCCGCGGCCTTCAGCGCAGCCTCGCGGCCCTCCGGCGTAGTGATGTCGCCCACGACCTCGATGACCTCGACGCCCGGATTGGCCTTGCGAACTTCGGCCGCAGCAGCAGCCAGAACGTCGCCGCCGCGTGCAGTCATGGTGACATGCACGCCTTCGGCGGCAAGCGCTGCGGCGCAGCCAAGGCCGAGGCCCTTGCTCGATGCGCAAACCAATGCGCGGCGGCCTTTAATTCCAAGATCCATGATGTCACTCCCTCAACGTTCTGGCTTACAGATGGCGCGCACTCTAGCGGTTCCCGTTATGCGAGGTAAGCCGGGTCGATATGCGACAAAGCGGAGGACGCGTCCTACGGCCGTTTCGCGCGCTTCAGCTGATCGAAGGTCGCGACCACATCCGGCGGCAGCGCGCGGATGCCGGTCTGGCCGAGCCGCGACAGCAGCGGGCGCAGATGCGAGCCGGTGAGATAGGACGGCTGCAGATGGGCCGGCACCAGCTGGTCGAAGATCAGCACCAGCGTCACCGCGATCAGGCCAACACGAATGGCGCCGAGCACCGCACCGCCGAGCCTGTCGCCGATGCCGATATGGGCGCCGATCAGATCATTGACGGCAAGGCGCAGCAACGAGCCGAGCACGATGCCGGCGACCAGAAAGATGGCGAAGAAGATCAGTGAATTCTGCGCCGGGGAGGAGGCTGCCGCCTGCGGCAGGACGAGGCCGGTGACCCAGATGGCGATCGGCGCGGCCACGAGATAGCCGAGAATGGTGACCGCGCTGCGCAGCAGGCCGGCGCGAAAGCCGAGCATGACGGCCACAACGAGGGCTGCATAGACGACGATATCAAAACTGTTCATCGTCCCTCACTTGGCGCGGCAATTCCGCAGGGAAGAAATCGGCAGCGGCCGGTGGTTTGCGATCGCTGCCGGGCCCTGTATCACTGGGACCAACAGAACAGACGCATCAGGGAACGACCATGTCCGCTATATTCGACGTCTCCAAGGAAGTCATCCTCATCACCGGCGCATCACAGGGGCTTGGCCGCCAGTTTGCGCGCGTGCTGTCGGTGCATGGCGCGGCCGTGGTTCTTGCGGCACGGCAGACCGGCAAGCTCGAGGCCCTGCAGAAGGAGATCACCGACAAGGGCGGTCGCGCTTTCGCTGTCTCGATGGATGTCACCGACAATGCGTCGATCGCGAAAGCATTCGACGCGGCAGAGAAGGCGTTGGGGCCGGTCACCGTGCTGATCAACAATGCCGGCATCGCCGTCGAGAAGATGGCCATCGACCAGACCGAAGCCGATTGGGATTCCGTGATCGGCGCGAATCTCAAGGGCGCCTATTTCGCAGCGACCGAAGCGGCACGCCGCATGATCGCGCACAAGGTGGAGGGCAATATCGTCAATATTGCCTCAGTGCTCGGCTTCGGCCTCACCAAGGCGGTGTCGCCCTACGCGATCTCCAAGGCCGGCATCGTGCAGGCCACGAAGGCGCTGGCGCTGGAACTCGCCGCCCATCGCATTCGCGTCAATGCACTGGCGCCCGGCTATATCGACACCGACATCAACCACGCCGCCTGGGACACGCCGGTGGGCGAGAAGCTGGTCAAGCGGATCGCGCAGCGCCGGGTCGGGCACGAAAGCGATCTCGACGGCGCCATGCTGCTGCTGGCCTCGGGCGCTTCGCGTTACATGACGGGCAGCACGGTGACCGTGGATGGCGGTTTCCTGCTAAGCTGACGCGTGCAGCCCGGATGGCGCTTCGCCCGATCCCGGCTGCGGGAATGCGGTCTTTTCCCGTCCCGTCATAAAAACGCAAAAAGATGCCTCCAGCCCCTTCCCAAAGCCGGCAGGCATTGATAGATACCCCTCACGCCGCGGCACTGGCCCGGTTGTCTTCTCAGGAACTTCCGGTCTGGGATCGCTCGCGCCTCCGGCGTTGGCATCCGGATCATGTTCCCGAAAGGTTTGGCGCGGGGTGGAGCAGCCCGGTAGCTCGTCAGGCTCATAACCTGAAGGTCATAGGTTCAAATCCTATCCCCGCAACCAAATATTC
>NZ_JBIISY010000212.1:0-9839 GCF_044340795.1 Tardiphaga sp. | reverse complement strand
GCCAGTTCGAGCGCACGCTGATCATCGCCGACAAGGGCGCTTACGTGTCCTATCTCGAAGGCTGCACGGCGCCGCAGCGCGACGAGAACCAGTTGCATGCCGCCGTGGTCGAGCTCGTCACCCTCGACGATGCCGAGATCAAATATTCAACGGTGCAGAACTGGTATCCGGGCAATTCGGAAGGCAAGGGCGGCATCTACAATTTCGTCACCAAGCGTGGCGACTGCCGTGGCAACAACTCCAAGATCTCCTGGACCCAGGTCGAGACCGGTTCGGCGATCACCTGGAAATATCCGAGCTGTATTCTCCGCGGCGACAACTCGCGTGGCGAATTCTATTCGATCGCCATTTCGAACGGCTATCAGCAGGTCGATAGCGGCACCAAGATGATCCATCTCGGCAACAACACCACGAGCCGGATCATCTCCAAGGGCATCGCCGCAGGCAAGTCGCAGAACACCTATCGCGGTCTCGTCACGGCGAACCGCAAGGCGAAGAACGCGCGCAACTTCACGGCCTGTGACTCGCTGCTGATTGGCGATCAGTGCGGCGCGCATACGGTGCCGTATATCGAGGCGAAAAATTCCTCGGCCCTGTTCGAGCACGAAGCGACCACGTCGAAGATTTCGGAAGACGTGCTGTTCTACTGCATCCAGCGCGGTCTGAGCCAGGAAGAGGCCGTCGGCCTCGTGGTGAACGGCTTCGTCAAGGACGTGCTGCAGCAGCTGCCGATGGAATTCGCTGTTGAAGCGCAGAAGCTGATCTCGATCTCGCTCGAAGGCAGCGTCGGCTAAAGTCACGCACAGGTCCTCACCCTGAGGAGCCGCGCAGCGGCGTCTCGAAGGGTGAGTTGGAAGACACCGTTTCGGTCCGTCCTTCGAGACGCGCGCAAGAGCGCGCTCCTCAGGGCGATGCCCAGTACACAAGGAAAACGAAAATGCCCGCTCTGCTCGAAGTGAAGAATCTGCAAGTCCGTGTCGAGGATCGCGAGATTCTCCATGGGCTGACCATGACCGTGAATGCCGGCGAGGTGCATGCCATCATGGGCCCGAACGGTTCGGGCAAGTCCACGCTGTCCCACGTCATCGCCGGCAAGCCAGGCTATGAAGTCACCGGCGGCGAGATCCTGTTCAAGGGCGAAGACCTCTTGGAGATGGAGCCGGACGAGCGCGCCGCCAAGGGCGTGTTCCTCGCCTTCCAGTATCCGGTGGAAATCCCCGGCGTTGCCACCATGACTTTCCTGCGCACCGCGCTGAACGCGCAGCGCAAGGCGCGCGGTGAGGACGAGTTCTCGACCCCGGACTTCCTCAAGAAGGTGCGCGAAGTCGCCGCTTCGCTGAACATCCCGCAGGACATGCTCCGCCGCGGCGTCAATGTCGGCTTCTCCGGTGGTGAGAAGAAGCGCAACGAAGTGCTGCAGATGGCGCTGTTCCAGCCGAGCCTCTGCATCCTCGACGAAATGGATTCCGGTCTCGACATCGACGCGCTGCGCATCGCTTCGGAAGGCGTGAATGCGCTGCGTTCGAGCGACCGCGCCATGGTGGTGATCACCCACTATCAGCGCCTGCTGAACTACATCGTGCCGGACCACGTGCATGTGATGTCGAAGGGCCGTGTCGTGAAGACCGGCGGCAAGGAGCTGGCGCTCGAACTCGAAGCGTCCGGCTACGCCCAGTATGAAGACGCGGCAGCCTGAGTGAGACAATCATGAATGTAGCTGTAGCAAAGACCACGACGGGCGCGACGCTGGATGGCACCTTTGCCGCCGCACGCGGTCGTCTGCCGGGCTCGGGGCCCGTCACCGAGACGCGCCAGCGCGCCTATGACACGTTTTCTGTCAGCGGCTTGCCGAACCGACGTGTCGAGGAATGGAAATATACGGACCTGCGCAAGCTGCTAGGCGATGTCGCGCCGCTCGCTGCCGCGCCGGATCAAGCCGCGCTGGATGAAGCCCGCAAGGCTGTCGCTGCGCTGAAGGATGGCGATACGCAGAAGCTGGTGCTGGTCGATGGCGTGCTCGCCGCCGATCTCTCGGACCTCTCGGCCGGCAACGGTGTGACCGTGCATGCGCTCAGCGCCGTGCTGGCGGATGACGCCAGTGCCGCGCGTGCTGACCTGCTGCTCAGCAAGGTCCATGATCCGATGCTCGCGCTCAACGCGGCCTTCGCCACCGATGGCGTGATCATTAGCGTCGCGGATGGCACCGATCGTGAGAAGCCGCTGCAGATTGTTCATGTGACGACGAAGCCGAAGGCGGCATCCTTTACGCGTTCGCTGATCCGCATCGGCAACAATGCGAAGGTGACGCTGGTCGAGACCTTTGTCGCGACCGAAGCTGCCAAGGCCTATCAGGTCCATGACACCACCGTGATCTGGGTCGGTGACCACAGCGACCTGCAGCATGTCCGCGTGATGGAAGACGCGCTCGATGCGGCCAGCATCGCCAGCGCCATCGTCACCGTCGGTGCGAAGTCGAAGTTCAACACGTTCAGCCTGACCACCGGTGGCAGCGTCAGCCGCTATCAGAGTTTCATCACGCTGGCAGGCGAGGGCACCGAGCTCTCCACCAACAGCATCCATCTGCTGCGCGGCCAGCAGCATGGCGATTGCACCTTCGTGATCGACCATGCCACGCCGGGCTGCCTCAGCCGCGAAAACTTCCGCGCCGTGCTCGACGATCGCGCCCATTCGGTGTTCCAGGGCAAGATCAATGTGCATCAGATCGCCCAGCAGACCGACGGCAAGATGATGTCGCGTGCGCTGTTGCTCTCTGATGATGCCGAGATCGACAACAAACCCGAGCTCGAAATCTTCGCCGATGACGTGCAGTGCGGCCACGGCGCCACGGTCGGCGCGCTCGATGACAGCCTGCTGTTCTATCTGCGCGCCCGCGGCCTTCCCGAGAAAGAAGCGCAGGCGTTGCTGATCCAGGCCTTCGTGGGTGAAGCGCTCGAGTCCATCGTCAATGATGACCTGCGTGACGTCGCCATCGGCGCGGCCGAGCGCTGGCTGGGGACGCGTGCATGAGTGATCATCCGGCGGTCATCAACGGCTCCTACGACGTCGCGCTGATCCGCGAGGATTTCCCGGCGCTGGCGATGCAGGTCTATGGCAAGCCGCTGGTCTATCTCGATAACGCGGCCTCGGCTCAGAAGCCGAATGCCGTGCTCGATCGCATGACCGAGGCCTACAAGTCCGAATATGCCAATGTGCATCGCGGGCTGCATTACCTCGCCAATGCGGCGACGGAAGCCTATGAGGGCGCGCGCATCAAGGTGCAGCACTTCCTCAATGCGAAGCGGCCGGAAGAGATCATCTTCACCCGCAACGCCACCGACGCGCTCAACACGGTGGCTGCCAGCTTCGGCGGTGACAACATCAAGGAAGGCGACGAGATCGTGGTCTCCATCATGGAGCACCATTCGAACATCGTGCCCTGGCACTTTTTGCGCGAACGCCATGGCGCTGTCATCAAGTGGGCGCCCGTCGATGACGAAGGCAACTTCCTGATCGACGAGTTCGAAAAGCTGCTCACCGATCGCACCAAGATCGTCGCCATCACCCAGATGTCGAATGCGCTGGGCACGCAGGTGCCGGTCAAGGAAGTCACGGCCATCGCCCATGCCCGCGGCATTCCGGTGCTGGTGGATGGCAGCCAGGCTGCCGTGCACGGCGTTGTCGACGTGCAGGACATCGATTGCGACTTCTACGTCTTCACCGGTCATAAGCTTTATGGCCCGACCGGCATCGGCGTGCTCTACGGCAAATATGATCGCCTCGCAGCCATGCGGCCTTATGCCGGCGGTGGCGAGATGATCCGCGAAGTGGCGAAGGACTGGGTCACCTATGGCGATCCGCCGCACAAGTTCGAAGCCGGCACGCCGGCGATCGTCGAGGCCATCGGCCTCGGTGCAGCCATCGACTATGTGAACTCGATCGGCCGCGAGCGCATCGCGGCGCATGAGCATGACTTGCTGTCTTACGCAGAGGGCAAGCTGCGCGAGATCAATTCGCTGCGCATCTTCGGCTCGGCGAAGACCAAAGGTCCGGTGATCTCGTTCGAGCTCAAGGGCGCCCATGCCCATGACATCGCCACCGTGATCGACCGCCAGGGCATAGCGGTGCGCGCCGGCACCCATTGCGTGATGCCGCTTCTGGAACGATTCAATGTCACGGCCACCTGCCGCGCGTCGTTCGGACTGTATAATACCCGCGAAGAAATCGATCATCTCGCGCAGGCGTTGATCAAGGCACGGGAGCTTTTCGCATGAGTGACACCGCAGAGGTGAAGATTCCGGAGATGGAAACCGTCTCCGCGCTGGATCCGGCCGAGACCGAGCGCATGGGCACGGAAATCGTCGCCGCGCTGAAGACCGTGTTCGATCCGGAAATTCCGGCCGACATCTACGAGCTCGGCCTGATCTACAAGGTCGACATCAAGGACGATCGCGGCATCGATATCGACATGACGCTGACTACGCCGAACTGTCCGGCGGCGGAAGAGCTGCCGACCATGGTGGAGAACGCCGTGGCCAGCGTCCCCGGCGCGGGGATCGTCAAGGTCAACATTGTCTGGGAACCGACCTGGACGCCGGACCGGATGAGCGACGAGGCTCGCCTCGTGCTCAATATGTGGTGAGACCGGCGTCCAACTGAATTCGCCGTTGGCGGCCTTGAACCGCCCAAGGGACTGAACACATGACTGAGATGACACCGAACGCACCAGCACCCGCCAAGCCGAAGCCGCGCCCGAAGCCGCAGGTGATGCGGCTGACGGATGCTGCGGCTGCGCGCGTGATGGCGCTGACCCAGCGTGCGGATTCCGAGATCATCGGGCTGCGCGTCGGCATCAAGAATGGCGGCTGCGCCGGCCAGTCCTACACCGTCGAATACGCCCATGACGTGAAGCCCACCGACGAGGTCGTCGAGGACAAGGGCGTCAAGATCCTGGTCGATCCCAAGGCCGTGCTGTTCCTGCTCGGCACCGAGATGGACTACAAGACCGACAAGATGCAGGCGCAGTTCGTGTTCAACAACCCGAACCAGATCAGCGCGTGCGGTTGCGGCGAGTCGGTGCAGTTGCAGCCGGCGAAGGTGGATTGAACTTCATCTGTCGTCGCCCGGCCGTGCGCGCAATTGCGCGCTAGGACCGGGCGATCCAGTAAACTCAGTTCTCGCAGTGTCTACTGGATCACCCGGTCAAGCCGGGTGACGACAATTGAGCATTGACGCGCGTCATCCTACACTTCCCCCATGGACCGCGAATTCCTCTCCGAACTGTTCGCCGGCTTCGGCCCGGTGACGATCCGCCGGATGTTTTCCGGCTTTGGCGTCTCCGCTGACGGCATCAACTTCGCGCTAGTGCTGCGCGGGGCGATCTATCTGCGCGCCGATGAGGACTCGATCCCGCGTTTCGAGGCTGAGGGATCGCAGTGCTTTCAATATGAGATGAAGGGCAAACTGCGGATGATCGCCTCCTATTGGCGATTGCCGGAGCGGCTCTATGACGACCCCGATGAAGTGACGGACTGGGCGCGCACGGCGCATGCCGCCGCCATTCGCGCGGCGCTGGCGAAGGCCAGCAAGAAGCGGTCTGTGAAAAAGAAGGTCGCGAAGAAGGCGACGAAGAAAGTCGCGAAGGCAAAGAAGCGTAGGGCGGATTAGCGAAGCGTAATCCGCCGGCCGACATCGTGTGGCGAGGAATGGCGGATTACGGCTTCGCCTCATCCGCCCTACGGCAGTGCGCTATTACGCCACCTGGAACGTGATCTCGCTCTGATACTCCGGATCGACCTCGCAGATCACGCGATTGCGGCCGTTGCGTTTCGCGGCATAGAGACACGCATCGGCGCGGCCGATCAGCGTGTCCATGTCGTCGCCGTTCTGCAGCATCGAGACGCCGACCGATATGGTCACGCGGCCCAGAATCTCGCCTGTCGATTTCTTCTTCAACTCTTTCGACATGACGGCGCGGCGGATGTGATCCGCCACCGTCAGCGCCTGGCGCAGCGGCGTGTTCGGCAGCACAACGGCGAATTCCTCGCCGCCATAGCGCGCCGTGATGTCCTGGCCCTTGATCGTCTGCTTCAATGACATACCGACGAGACGCAGCACCTGGTCGCCGGTGAGATGGCCGTAATTGTCGTTGAACGACTTGAAGTGATCGATGTCGAGCATCAGGAGCGACAGCGGCTCGCCGCGCTTCTGGGCGGTCTCGATGGCCGTCATCAGCGCGCGGTCGAAATATTTGCGGTTGCCGAGTGCGGTGAGGGGATCGGTCAGGCTTTCGGCGCGGATGGCTTCGAGACTCTGCTGCAGCACGCTGACTTCGCTGCGCGAAAACAGCAGGCGCTCTTCCAGTGCCTTGTTGGTGTCGTGTGCCTCGCGCGTGGATTTCACCAGCGTCTCGATCACGGCCTTAATCGCCGCGGGATCGCGGGCGGCGTCGAGGCTCTTGCTGGCCCCGGAAAGACTGGCATTGAAAGTGACGGCCATGTTGAGGGCATCGTTGATCAGCGTCATCACGTCGTCGATCTCGCCGATGACCCGCGAACCGACCTGATCGATGCGATCGGTGACGCGGGCCTGGGACAGATAGGTGTCGTGGATCTGGTCGAGATCGGCGTCGGTAAGGCGGCCGGTGCGGGCCAGCGTCTCGTTGATCACCTTGTTGAGCGCCGGATTGTAGCCGGTCGCATAGACGTACCAGATCTCGTAATTGCGCGGGATGGCTGGCTGGCGCAGGGAGCGGATTTGTCCGAGCGCGATGTCGGCGAACGCCAATGTGCGTTCAAGGTCGTCGAGATGAGCGGTCACGTCCTGTGTCCCCAAGCGACGCTACATCGCGCCGCCCTCATTGCGAAATGTCAAAAATATCGCAGCGAAGTTAGGGGAATTTCGTGAATCGTCGGTAAATGACCGCCGAAAATGCTACCTATGCGCGTGCCCGGATCGGACGCAGAAGGAAGGCGGGCAGATGAGAGTGATCGCCTGGCTCGAAGTCCTCCTCGCGACGCGGGCGCGGGGCCTGCGGGCGGCCGATGGACGGCGGCAGGGCGGCGTTTGCCGCTGCAGCCGGCTGCTGGCCATTGCGGTCCTCGCTGGGGCGACGATCGCGGTCGCGGCGCGGCTTGCGTTCACGCGGGGCGTCGTTCTCGGGGGCGCGGGTCTCGCTGGCGGGCGCACGTGCCTCGCGTTCCGGACGCGCGGCACGCTCGGGGCGGGCTTCCCGCTCCGGACGGCCTGAACGCTCGCGACGGCCATCACGGCGGCCGCGCGGGGCGTCCTCGTTGGCTTCGCGATTGCCGCTGCGGCGACGGCCCGAACGCGGGGCCTCGCTGCCCTCAGCAGCTTCCTCTGCGGCCGGCATAGCGTCGAGGGCGGCGCTTTCGTGCTTGGCGATGCTGGTGCCGATCAGCTTCTCGACGGCGGCCATGGACTTCTGGTCCGAAGGCGAGACCAGCGAGATGGCGAAACCGGTGCGGCCGGCGCGGCCGGTACGGCCGATGCGGTGCACATAGTCGTCGGAGTGATGCGGGATGTCGAAATTGAAGACATGGCTCACCGCCGGAATGTCGAGGCCGCGGGCGGCGACGTCGGAAGCGACAAGGAGCGGCAGTTCGCCCTTGCGGAACTGGTCCAGCGCGGCGAGGCGGGCGGACTGCTCCATGTCGCCATGCAGGGCGCCGACGGCGAAACCGTGCTTCTGCAGCGATTTTGCGAGCGTCGCCACTTCGCGCTTGCGGTTACAGAAAATGATCGCGTTCTTGAGGTCTTCGGCTTCGCGCAGCAGCGTGCGGAGCACGTCGCGCTTCTGCCAGTCGTCGCGGGACACGGCGACCTGCGACTGGGTGATGGTGGAGGCGGCGGTCGCCGGCTTGGCGACTTCGATCTTCACCGGATTGTGCAGGAAGGTCTCGGTGATGCGGCGGATTTCCGGCGGCATGGTCGCCGTGAAGAACAGCGTCTGGCGGGTGAACGGCACCAGCTTGCAGATGCGTTCGATGTCCGGGATGAAGCCCATGTCGAGCATGCGGTCGGCTTCGTCGATCACCAGCAATTCGACACCGGTGAGCAGCAACCCGCCGCGCTCGGTGTGGTCGAGCAGGCGGCCCGGGGTGGCGATAAGGACGTCGACGCCGCGGGTCAGCTTCATGTCCTGGTCGCCGAACGAGACGCCGCCGATCAGCAGCGCGACATTGAGTTTCTGGCCGGCGCCGTATTTGTCGAACTGCTCCTTCACCTGCGCGGCGAGTTCGCGGGTCGGCTCGAGGATCAGCGTGCGCGGCATGCGGGCGCGGGCGCGGCCCTTTTCGAGCATGGTCAGCATCGGCAGCACGAAGGCTGCGGTCTTGCCGGTACCGGTCTGGGCGATGCCGAGCACGTCCTTGCGGGCGAGGGCGTGGGGGATCGCCTGTTCCTGAATGGGGGTGGGGGTGGTGTAGCCAGCGGCCGTGACGGCGGCGAGAACCTTGTCGGACAGGCCGAGATTGGAAAAGGACATTGAGCCTCTGTTATGGGGCCATGATGCTATCGACTAACGGGGTATCGCTCATTCGATGCCGTATCGAGATCATGCCTCTGGTCGAAACCGCCGCTTGGATTCTCGGAAAAACCATCACGCCTACCCCCGGAGCGGCACGCAAACATGCACGGGGATCGCTGGGCGCTGACAGGCGGCTTACTCGAGATATCGCGTTTCGATACCGGGCCGCTTCGAGCCGGAACATAGGCCGGAATCTCCGGAAGTCAATGCACCGCAGCATTGGAACTGCCCAAAAAGCTTAATGTTTTCGGGAAAATGGCCAGAAAATGGGGCTTTCGGGCCTACCACGCGTAGCGCACCACGCCCTTGCCGGCATAGCTCGTCGTCACCTCCGAGAACTCGCCTTCGAAGGTGCCGGCGACGGACCAGCCGTTCATCCATTTCAGTTCGGCCGAGGCCGTCGTGAGCGCGGCGTTGCGGGCCAGCGCCGCGCCGTGCACCGTGAAGCTCGCGCCGGGGAGCGACTGGAAGGTCGCGCTGACGCTGCGATCCGTGTTGGCATCGTGTGCCCAGGCGGCACGGCCGCGCAATGTCAGCACCGTGGCATCGAGCGCGAAGGACTTGTCGGCGCGCAGGCCGAGTTCGCTCCGCGCAGCCATGGCGCTCTTGCCGGCATAGGCGAGGGCGAAGGTGCCGGTGCCGGCAACGAGGCTCTCGGCATAGGACGGTAGGTCGAAGCTCGTGACCTGGCCGGCGATGTAGGGCGTGAGGCCGATGCCGCCTGCGAGCGGTGCGACAAAGCGATGGCCGGCCTCTATACGGCCGGAATACGCATTCGCATTGAAGCGCGCGCGCAATTGATCCATGCCGCCGAGCATCAGCGTGCGATCGGTGGTGATGTCCTGCCAGCCATAGGCGAAAGCGGCGGAGATATAGGTCGCGCCGATCGTATGGCGCAGGAAGGCGCCGGCCTGGAACAGGTCGGAGCGGCCGGAGCCCTGGCCGTTGACGCCGAAGCTCGTGCCGCCGCCGGCCAGCGCGAAGCCGGCGAGGGTGCTCGGCGCGATCCTGTAATCCGCGCCGACGGCGGTGCCATAGAGGCGGCTGGTCGCCGTGGTCGAGCCTGTCACCGCATTGCCAGCGGTCGTCTGCGATCCGCCGAATGCGGCGGCCCATACGCTCCAGCGCTGCAGTGGCTCCGGCGCGAGCGGCGATGCCTTCGGCAGTGAGGCAAACGCATCGGTCGGGCTGCGCTGCGCAGCATAGGCCATGGTGTCCCCCGCAGCGGCTGTCGCGCCATTGCTGCGGCCATCGACAAACGGATCGGTCATCATCCCCATGAACTGGTTCATGG